>CAZMWS010000081.1:0-8493 GCA_964570085.1 uncultured Lentisphaeraceae bacterium
CAGGCGGGGACGGTGCTTCCGGAACACGGGAGCGTCCTCTCCATCGCCTGCGGCAGCGGCATCCTGCACATCCATCGACTCATCCCCGACGGGAAGAAGGAGATGGACACGGCGGACTTCCTTCGCGGCAATCCCGTGATGCCGGGCAGCATCCTGGAATAGCCGGATGACGGACGGTGACGTCCGGGCGCTCTTTTTGCAGTGCCCGGCTGAGCCCCGCCGCCCCGGCAGCCGCAAACATATCCCCCCCGCGGAGCATCCCTCCGCACCCCGGCAGCCACCCCGCGCCGCCAGAAGAATGTCATCCCTCCCCGGTCCGCGATGCCGCCATAACGCGTCGCGCGGGGGTGAGGAAGAACTTATTTCTGCCCGTGGTAGTGCCCTCCCTCGCCTGCCGCCGATCCCCTCCCACCGTCCTTCCACGCGAACACCGGCCCCCTTTTTCGGGCGCGCGTACGCGTGACGCGAGTCGTGGGAGAATCCGGCGTGTCAGGTGGAATGCGCGAGGACCGTGTCGCCCGCCCCTCTGCCGGGATGCCCCGCCACACACACTCTCCCCACCGGACCCCCTCATGAAACAGATCCTCATCAACTCCGAAGAGCTCCAGGTGCGTGTCGCCGTCGTGGAAGACGGCACCCTCCAGGACTTCTTCATGGAACGCACCAACAAGGACCGCATCGTCGGCTCCATCTACAAGGGCAAGATCAAGAACCTGGAGCCCTCCCTCCAGGCCGCATTCGTCGACATCGGCGTAGGCAAGAACGCCTTCCTGCACTACTGGGACATGCTCCCAGCCACCCTGGAAAAGCTGGAGGGCGACGGCGAGGATGACGACGAGCCCCCCGCCAAGAATACCCACGAGCCCGAACACCTCTGCGCCGAATGCGCAGACGACGAGGGCGATGCCCCCGCGGATTCCGCCGAGAATGGGGACGCCTCCGATGCGAAGGCCGCCGAGGAGTCCACACCCGTCCTCCCCCAGCCCCCGCAGAGCAAGAAGGAGCACGCGAGCCTCGCCAAGGGCCTGGTGCCCCTGGAGAAGAGCCAGCCCAAGGGCCTCATCCCCCTCTCCAAGCCCAAGACCGAACACCCCGAGGCCCCCAAGGCCGAAGACGCCGCTCCTGCTGCCGAGCCCACAGCACCCGAGGCCGAAGAGACCCCCCCCGCTGCCGAGTCCGCCGTTCCCGAGGCCCCCAAGGCCGAAGACGCCCCCGTGGTGGAGCACTTCGATGTGGACGAAAATCCCCGTCCCCTTCCCGAAGAGCAGTCCAGCCGTGGCCGTGACCAGAATTTCCGTCGTCCGCAGGGCCAGAACAACAATGGCGGCAATGGCCAGCGTGGCGGCAATGGCAACCAGCTCCCCCGCAGCGAGCGCAACAACGGCGACGAGAATGGCGAGCATCGCCGCCGCCGTCGTCGTCGTGGCCGTGGTGGCAATGGTGGTCAGCAGCCCCAGAATGGCGCTATGAAGGGCGCCCGCAAGCCGGGCGTCTTCCGTCGGATTCTGGAGGCGCTCTTCCCGGGTCTGAAGCGGAATCGTCTGGAGGGCATCAAGGCTCCGCAGGGCGGCCAGCAGCAGCAGCAGGCCCAGGGTGGTCGTATTGCCGGCAAGGGTGGTGCCCAGGGCGGCCTCACCGCCAACTCCGGCAAGAACGAATTGCTCCCGCTGACTCCCAACGGCAAGACCCCGGGCGTCAAGGGCCAGCAGCAGCCGGTCGCGCAGCCCCAGGGCAAGCTTGAGAAGCTCCCGAAGCCCGAGAAGGAGAAGGATCAGCATCCCAAGAAGCAGGAGAAAAAGGGCTACACCGTCGAGGACATCCCGAACCTGTTCCACGTGGACCAGGAGATCCTGGTGCAGGTCACCAAGGGCCCCATCGGCACCAAGGGCGCCCGCGTCACCACAAACCTCTCCATTCCCGGACGCTATCTGGTGCTGCTCCCCAACTGCCCCCACGTGGGCATCTCCCGCCGCGTGGAGGACCGCGAGGAGCGCAGCCGCCTCAAGCAGATGGTCCGCTCCATCCTGCCCCCAAACACCGGCGTCATCTGCCGCACCGAGGGCGTGGGCCTGAAAAAAGAGCACTTCCAGCGCGACCTCCAGATGCTCATGGATGCCTGGCACAAGGCCGAGGACACCGCCGCCAAGCGCCGCGCACCCGTCTGCGTCTACCAGGAACCCGCCCTGGTGGAGCGCACTCTCCGCGATAACCTGACCCAGGACATCGACGAGATCGTCTGCGATACCCGCGAGGCCTACGAGCTCGCCCAGGAGATGCTGAAGCGCTTCGACCGCCAGGACTCCATCCAGGTCAAGCTCTACTCCAACCCCACGCCCATCTTCATCAAATACGGCATCAGCCAGCAGATCGAGGGCATTTCCAACCGAAAGGTGCCCCTGCCCAGCGGCGGATACCTCTGCATTGACGAAACCGAGGCCCTCATCGCCATCGATGTCAATACCGGAAAGAACCGCTCCGGAAAGGACCAGCCCGAGACCATCCTGGCCACCAACATGGAGGCCGTCAAGGAGATCGCCCGGCAGCTCCGCCTGCGAAACATCGGTGGACTGGTGGTGCTGGACCTCATCGACATGCGCTCCCGCAAGGACCAGATGGCGGTCTACCGCGCCTTCAAGCAATACACCGCCGAGGACCACGCACGCATCAAGATCTACCCCATCAGCGGATTGGGACTGCTGGAGATGAGCCGCCAGCGCGAAAGCGAGTCCCTGGAGAGCACCATCTACGAGGACTGCCCCTACTGCCGCGGACGCGGTCTCATCAAGACCGCCACCAGCGTCTCCGTGGAAATCCAGCGCCGCCTCAACGAGCTGCTGGCCCGCAAGAAGGACGTCCAGCACTTCGTCATCACCGTCCATCCCAAGATCCTGGAGCGGTTGCGCACTGTGGACCACAAGGTGATGAACGCCATGGCTGCCGAATACAACCGCCAGCTCACCTTCAACGCCTCCCCCGAACTCCACATCGAGGCCTTCCATATCGCCGACAAGGATACCGGGAAGGTCTTCTAGCTCCTGCGCACCGTGGAAATCCGCGCCGAAAACCTCTTCAAGCGCTACGGCGACTCCACCGCCCTGGACGGCGTCTCCCTCACCATCCAGGACGGGGAGCTCTTCTTCCTGCTGGGGCCCTCCGGCTGCGGAAAAACCACCCTCCTGCGCATCATCGGAGGCTTTGAGACGCCGACCGCCGGCGAGATCTTCCTGGGCGGAAAGAGTGCGGGTGCCACGCCGCCCGACCAGCGGGATACCGCGATGGTCTTCCAGGGATACGCCCTCTGGCCACACCTGACCGTCCGCGAAAATGTCTCCTTCGGTCTGGAAATGCGCGGAATTCCCCGCGACGAGCGGGAGCGCCGCGTGAACCAGGTCATGGTGGAGCTGCAGATCCAGGATCTGGCGGACCGGAAGCCCAACCAGATCTCCGGCGGACAGCAGCAGCGCGTGGCGCTGGCGCGGACGCTGGTGGTCCATCCCGGCGGCCTCCTCCTGGATGAGCCGCTGGCGAATCTGGATGCGAAGCTCCGCCGGGAGACCCGCCGGGAGATCCGCCGCGTCTGCAAAGAGAACCGCCTCACCGGCATCTACGTGACCCACGACCGCTCCGAGGCACTCTCCATGGCCGACCGAATCGCCGTCCTGCGAGACGGGAAGGTGGAACAGGTCGGAACTCCCTGGGAGATCTACCGTCGTCCCCGCACGGCCTTCGTGGCCGGATTCATCGGCGAGACCAATCTTCGGGACGCCACGCTCCTTCGACGCGAGGGCGCAGACGCCCTCCTGGAGAGCCCGCTGGGGCTCCTGCGCTCGCGGGCATGTCCCGAAGAGCTCTCCCCCGGCGACCGCGTGGTCCTCTCCCTGCGCCCCGAGACCCTCCGCGTCTTGAGCGAAAGCGAGAGCGCCCCCGGGAATGCCAATGTATTTTCCGGGGTCATGCGTTCCCGGGAGTATCTGGGCGAGATGGCCCAGTGCGAAATCGAGGACTCCGCCGGCGGAATCCTCTGCGTTGACCAGCTTAATCCCCCCGACGCCTTCGGGGAGGGGCGCGGTGTCTCCCTCGCCATTGCCCCGGAGGACGTGGTCTGCATGAGACCGTGAACGAGAATTCCTCCACCATCTTCCGCTCGCAGGACGTCCCCCGAGAGCCGGGAGTCTATGTCTTCCGGAATCGTGCGGGGGAAGTCATTTATGTAGGCAAGGCCCGGAATCTGCGCAACCGGATGCGCTCCTATTTCATGCCCTCCACTTATCTCAAGGAGGAGCCCCGGCGCCGCGCCCTCATACACTCCATCGCCTCCTACGAGACCTTCACGGTCGCCACCGAAGCCGAGGCGCTCCTCCTGGAAGCACAGTTCATCAAGCAGTACTCCCCACGCTATAACGTGGATCTGCGCGACGACAAACGATACCTCCTGGTGGCCGTGGATCCCGCCGAGACCTATCCACACTTCACCTTCCAGAGACTCCGCAAAGACGGCGACTGCCTCTACTTCGGGCCATTCCCCCACGCGTATGCCCTCCGGGAGACCATACGCTTTCTGGAACAACGATACGGTCTGCGATCCTGCGACTGCGCCGAACCCGGCGAGGAAGAACACCGCCACTGCCTCCAGGATGTCCTGCGGCAATGCACCTGTCCCTGCCTGAAGAGCATCTCCCCGGAGGACTACCGCGCGCGCCTGGAGCAGGCGCTGTCGGTTCTGCGAGGCGCGGAGCCGGCGCGGGAGGTCCTGAAGGAGCTGGATGCGCGCATGCACGAGGCCTCCGAAAAATGCGAATACGAGGAGGCTGCGAAGTGGCGTGACATGATGGGTCACATCCGCACCGTCCTGGAGCCCACCCGGCGCTTCCTGAACCAGACCATCGCGCGTCGCACGGCGCCGGAGGTCAATACCGCCGGCATGGAGGCACTCCAAGAGGCGCTGCATCTGCCCGGACTCCCCCGGCACCTGGAGTGCTTCGACATGTCGAATATCTCCGGCACCCTGGCCGTGGGATCCATGGTCCTCTTCCGAGACGGACACCCCTCCACCAGCGAATACCGCAGATACCGCATCCGCACCCCAGAGGCCGCAGATGACACCGCCTTCATGGAGGAGGTTCTCACACGAAGATACCGCCGACTCCTGGACGAAGGACAGCCCCTGCCCGATCTGGTGGTCCTGGACGGCGGCGCGCCGCAGGTCTCCACCGGCATCCGCGTCTGGGAACGCCTGGGCCTGAAGGTGCCCTTCATCGGCTTGGCAAAGCAATACGAACTGGTGGTCATTCCCCACGAGGCCGCCCCTCTGGCCCTCCCACGCGAAAATCCCGGATTGCGGCTGCTACAGGCAATCCGCGACGAAGCGCACCGCTGGGCAAATGGCTACAACCGGGAACTCCGCGTGGCGCGCATCAAGGACTCCGTGCTGGACCAGGTGCCCGGCGTGGGGCCCAAGCGCCGGCAGGAACTCCTGGAGAAGTGCGGCTCCGTCCGCAGAATCCTCCGGATGACGCCCGCACAACTGGCACGCGCAGTCCCCGGACTGGGACCCGTGCTGGCAAAGAAAATCCTGGAAGTCCTTCAACAACACGCCACCCCGCCTACCCCGGGAACCGCACGGTAACAAATCCACAGTTCTGGGAAGGCAATCGAAAAGACGGGGGCTGCCGCCCCCTACGGCACTAAAATGCCGTAAGCACTTAGCCATTAGCGGCTAGTGATTCGTTTACAAAGTACCGCAGGCGCTTTTTTTGCGCGCCAATTTAGGCGCGCTTGATGCCATCGTCGGGTTTTCCCGGCGATGGGTTTCGCCTGAGCGAACCCCTGGCCTAACTTCCTCCTTCCTCCTTCCTCCTTTTTTGCCTTTCATGAACGCGACCGAATCCAAGCAAGTCCTCCTCTACGACTGCACTCTCCGAGATGGCGCGCAGGGTCCCGGAATCCACTTCTCCCTCCAGGACAAGCTGCGACTGGTCCGCGCACTAGACGACTTCGGCATGGACTACATCGAGGCGGGCTGGCCGGGCTCCAATCCCAAGGACACCGCGCTCTTCCAGGAGCTGTCCTCGACACCGCTGTCCCACGCGACACTGGTCGCCTTCGGTTCCACCCACCGCGTGGGAATCTCCCCCGCGGAGGATGCCTCCTTGGCGGCGCTGGCGTCGTGCTGTGCGCCGGTGATTGCCATTGTGGGGAAGGGCTCCGCGCGTCAAGCGCAGGAGGTCCTGGGGATCTCTCCCGAAGAGAATCTGTCGCTGGTCCGGGAATCCGTGGAATTCCTGCGAAAATCCGGCAAGCGTGTCTTTTTGGATGCGGAGCACTTCTTTGATGGCTATGCGGAGGATTCCGCCTATGCGACGAGTGTGCTGCTGACCGCCTGGAAGGCGGGTGCGGAATGCCTGGTGCTCTGCGACACCAATGGCGGCACCCTGCCCTACGATGTGGCACGCACGATCCAAGAGCTCCGGAAGGCCCTCCCTGCCGAGGCACTGCTGGCCATCCACTGCCACAACGACGCCGATTGCGCGGTGGCCGCCTCGCTGTCGGCATTGCGTAGCGGCTGCGGCATGGTGCAGGGCGCGGTCAATGGCTTTGGCGAGCGCTGCGGCAATGCGAATCTATGCTCGATCATCCCGGCTCTGGCCTTCAAGATGCCGGGCTACTGCCTGAACGAAGGCGTGAAGGTCTCCACCCTCACGCCCCTCTCCCGACTCTTCTACGAAGTCACCCTGGTCCGCGAACTCCCCCAGCAGCCCTACGTGGGCGCCGGTGCCTTCGCCCACAAGGCGGGGCTCCATGTGGCGGCGGTGGCAAAATCCCCCCGGAATTTCGAGCAGATTCCCCCGGAGGCGGTAGGCAACCACCGGCGGGTCCTGCTCTCGGAGCTCTCTGGTTCCCGGAGCGTCCAGATGAAGGCCCATGAGGTAGGCGGAGCTCACTCCCCAGAACAGCCGGGAAGTCCTGCGATTGCTGAAGGACCGCGAAGCGGAGGGCTATGCCTACGAGGCCGCCGATGCCTCCTTCCAGCTCCTGCTGCGACGACACCTCACCGAACAGCAGCCCCCCTTCGAACTGGATGGCTTCCGGGTCATCATCGAAAAGCGTGGCCCGCAGGAGAAATGCCTCTCTGCCGCCACCCTGAAGGTCCGCGTCAACGGCCGGGAATCCGAGATCACCGCCGCCGAAGGCGAGGGCCCTGTGGACGCCCTGGACAAGTGCCTCCGAAAGGCGCTGCTCACCTTCTTCCCCGCCGTCAGCGGAATGCGCCTGCGGGACTTCAAGGTCCGCATCATCGATGGCGCCGCCGGCACCGCCGCACACACACGAGTCCTCATCGACTCCACCGATGGACAGAAGGAGTGGAGCACCGTGGGACTCTCCGAAAACATCATCGAGGCCGCCTGGCAGGCCCTCCAGGACTCCGTGGAGTTCTTCCTCACACCCCAAAACGCGCCCGCCACCGAACCCCCGCAAAAGGAACCCTCCGACAAAGATGGGACACGCTAATTTCCATACCCATACCTACCACTGCCGACACGCCACCGGCACCCCCTCGGACTACGCCCGCGAGGCCCTGAAGCAGGGGATCTCCGTGCTGGGATTCTCCGACCACACCCCCTGGCCCGACAACATCTGGGGCGATGTCAATATCCGCATGCCCCTGGAAGAGCTGGATACCTACTTCGACGAAATCCGGCAGGCACAAAAGGAGTTCCCACAGCTCACCATCCACCGCGGACTGGAATGCGAATACCGCCCCGATCTGGGCAGCTTCGCAAAGGATGTCTTCCTGGACACCCCCGGACACTGCGAATACCTGATTCTGGGAGTCCACGACTTCCTGAATGCACAAGGCGAGTGGCTCTCTCCCTGGCGTTCCAAGGACAGCAAGGCGTATCTGGATTTCGCGCGCTTCACCGTGAAGGCGCTGGAGACCGGCCTCTACCGCTTTCTGGCGCACCCGGATCTCTTCCTGGTAGGACAGGGGCCCTGGAATGCCGATGCCGAGGAGGCCTCGCGGATCATCATCCAGGCCGCCGTGGACACCAATACCCCACTGGAATTCAACGCCCTGGGTGTGCGCAAGAGAATCCGCCCCGACGCCGCCGGCATCCTGCGCCGACCCTATACCTCCACGCGCTTCTGGGAAATCGCCGCGCAGTACCCCGTCCGGGGAATCGTCTCCTCCGATGCCCATCGTCCCGAGGACGTCTGGGGCAACGGCGACCAGCTGGTCGGCATGGCGAACTACTTCGGAATCCCCCTCGTCACACCCGAGGAACTCCTGCCGACTCCCAATACCCCCTAGCCCGCCATGCTCCGCCGCCTGCGACTGGAACATTTTCGAAACTACCAGCGGCTCGATCTGACGCTTGCGCCGGGGGTGAACGCCTTCATTGGCGCCAACGGACAGGGGAAGACCAACCTCCTGGAGGCAGTGTACTTCCTCTCCCTCCTGCGCTCTTTCCGCACCACCAAAAACAACCTCCT
>CAZMWS010000082.1:0-8431 GCA_964570085.1 uncultured Lentisphaeraceae bacterium
CCAAAGCGCGGCATTCCGCATCCGGATGCCCTCCCAGACGCCCTCCGCCGCACGCGAGAGCGCCTGCGCGGCATCCGCATTCAGGCGCGCGCCCTGCCGCGGCGAAAAGCCGTCCTTGCGGGGAGAGAGGGTGAGGAGCCAGAGATGCTCTTCCACAAAGCGGAGAGTCTCTTCGTCGGTGAGGGACTCGATGGCATCGGGCCAGACGGCGTCTTGGGGGTAGTGGAGTCGGTTGATTCCGGGGAGCAGGAGCCCCAGCTGGTCCTGGGAGCCGGAGAGATGGGGAGTCCCGGGGGGATTTTCCAGGGCGAAGAGGGTCTTCGCCAATTCCACGCGGTCTCCGGCTGGGATGGTCTCTCCCCAGAGCGCCAGCGCCTTCTTGCGGGAGGAGGTGGCCAGGCCGCTGCGGTCCTGGAAATCGATGGCGGGTTCGATGGAGGCCGTGATCACCGGTCCCGCGGCGAGCCGATTCACCTCCGGCTGATCCAGCCAGCCGCCGCCCAGTTCAATGCGGAAGGGAATGGCGCGCTGCCGACGCAATGCCGTGGTGGAGCGCGCGGGAAGCCCCTCGTGGGGGATCCGCCGGCTTACCAGCAGCTGTATGCCCAGCTCCCGGCAGAAGGACTCCTTCTCCGGAGTATAGCCGTCTCCATTGACGAAGAAGATATCCGGGCGCAACGACCGCACCTCCTCCTGGAAATCCAATAACCCGCTGCCACTGTTGACCCATGCGTCTTTCACGCATCGCAGGCCCTTGAGCATGTATAGGCGCTCTTCCTGGGGACATACCGGGGAGTGCCCCTTCAGCTCCCGGATGGTCCGGTCCGAGCCAATGCCCACATACAGATCGCCATGGCTGGCGGCTTCCTCCAGGAAGGCCAAGTGGCCGGAATGGAGCATATCGAAGCATCCGGAGACGAAGACTTTCATGGTCGGAAAGAGGGAGGGGGTAGGGTGGTGGAGGAAGGAAGGGAATTCTCGTGGCGTACGCGAGGGACTTTAATGCGCCTTTTTTCGCCCGGAGGCATCCGCCCACGCTCTTCGCGTGCGTGCAGGCGCCATGAGACAGGCAAGGAAAGCCGGCTTACATTAAGCGGATTTGTTTTCGGATAAGGATACTTTGCGCCGGCGCACGCCGGCTTTCAGGAGGACGACGCCATTCCGGCGACTCGCTCCTCCCCCTCGCACGAGGAATACCACAGAATCATGAACAGCTCAAATCAGAAGCGCATTTTCACCGACTACCTCATTATCGGATCCGGATTGGCGGGTCTGACTGCGGCGCTGGAGGCCTCCAAGCACGGTCGCGTGCTGGTGATCACCAAGGCCCGCGCCGAGGACTGCAATACCCGGTATGCACAGGGCGGCATCGCCTGCGTCATGTCCGGTGACGAAGCGGCCTTCGAGGCACATGTCCAGGACACCCTTGTGGCCGGCGCCGGTCTCTGTAAGCCCGATGTGGTGCGCGCCATTGTGAAGGCGGGTCCCGAGTGCGTGCGGAAGCTCCAGGATTGGGGATGCCACTTCACTCTCCAGAAAGAGGTGGATCCCGCCACTCCTGCGGACAAGGGCAACGAATTCCATTTGGGCCGCGAGGGCGGACACTCCACCCGCCGAATCCTCCATTCCGGAGATATCACCGGACAGGAGGTCTCCGATGTCCTGGTGGCGCGCTGCCGCGAAAATGCCAATATCACCATCCTGGAAGACCACCTGGCGGTGGATCTGATCTCCACCCGGCACATTGACTGGCAGGGTGACAACGAGTGCCTGGGCGCCTACGTGATGAACACCGACACCCGCGAAATCCTCACCGTGGTGGCGCGATACACCTTCCTGGCCACCGGCGGCGCCGGAAAGGTCTACCTGTGCACCTGCAACCCCGATGTGGCGTGCGGTGACGGCGTGGCAATGGCCTACCGCGCGGGTGCCGAGATCTCCAACATGGAGTTCTACCAGTTCCACCCCACCATCCTCTTCCACCCCCACGCGAAGTCCTTCCTGATCTCCGAGGCCGTCCGCGGCGAAGGCGCCATCCTCAAGATCCGCAAGAAGAACGAATACGTCTCCTTCATGGAGAACTACCACAAGCTGGGATCCCTGGCGCCCCGCGATATCGTCGCCCGCGCCATCGACAACGAGCTCAAGCGCACCGGACAGGAGTGCGCCTGGCTCGATATCCGCCACAAGTCCGAGGAGTTCCTCCGCGCACGCTTCCCCAATATCTTCGCGAAGTGCCTCCAGTTCGGCATCAACATGGCGAAGGACCTCATTCCCGTGGTCCCCGCTGCACACTACTGCTGCGGCGGCGTGCGCACCGATGTGAATGGCGTGACCTCCGTCAAGAATCTCTACGCCATCGGCGAATGCGGCTGCACCGGCCTGCATGGCGCCAACCGCCTGGCCTCCAACTCCCTGCTGGAAGCCCTGGTGGTCGCGAATTTCGCCGTGAAACACGCCATCTCCCTGGGACTGGAGACCCACGGCGAAATCACTCCCGACATGATCCCCGACTGGGAGAGCGGCGATGCCGTGGACTCCGATGAACAGATCGTCATCACCCACAACTGGGACGAGATCCGCCGGCTCATGTGGGACTACGTGGGCATTGTTCGCAGCCGCAAGCGCCTGGAGCGCGCCAAGAACCGCATCCGCATGATCCGCAAGGAGATCGAGAAGTACTACTGGAATTTCCTGCTGACTCCCGATCTCATCGAGCTGCGCAATCTCGCCAGCGTGGCCGAGATGATCATCGACGCCGCCTCCGCACGACAGGAGTCCCGGGGACTCCACTACAATCTGGACTACCTCCCCGCCGCTGACCCGAATTCCGTCGGAAAGGACTCCATCCTCCGGATGCCCCAGAAGTTCGAGCTGCGCTTCCAGTAGCTCGGCTCACCATCTTCTCTCTCAAGAATTCCCCGATTTCCCTAAAACCTCATTACCCTCCAAAAGGAGCTTAGAGAACTATGCTTAGATGCCCCAAGTGTGGAACGGACAATCTGCTTAGCGCGGTCTTCTGCCGCGGCTGTGGCGAGCGAATGAACCTGGATGAGATCCGTCCGGATGACTTCGCCGACCTGGGCACCAAGAAGGACTCCACCACCATGCAGAACATCGTGGGCGGAATCATCATCGGCGTCCTGGTCGTGGCCTTCGCAGTCGGCTTCTGCTTCCCCAGTTGCGGCGCACTCTCTACCTCCGAGGATGGACAGGCCGCCGCAAAGAGCAAGTTCTGCGGCGCGCCCACCGTGGAGCTCACCGACCAGGAGGCCACCGATCTGTGCAGCTACATGGTCGGACGCTCTGGTGGCGACAGCGAGGGTCCCAAGGTGTCGAAGATCTCCGTGCGCTACCACGAGGACGGCACCATGTCCACCTATGTCCGCGCCACCTTCTGGGGATTCGTTCCCGCCTCCGTCACTTTCGCAAACTGCAGCGTGGGCTCCGGCATCGCCAGCTTCTATGGCGATAGCGTGCGCATCGGACTGCTCCCCGTCCCCGAGGGACTCCGGGAGAGCCTCACCGATCCCATTCGCTCCACCTGCTCCGCGATTCTGTCGGATGTCAACAATTCCGTGAAGGACAACGGCGTGAGCGTTTCCGAGGGAAAGATCACGGTTAAGCACAAGAGAGTCAACCTGGACTAATCGAGCGGCGGGTCGCTCGCAGACAGGAGGGAGAAGGCCGGGAGGCGGGACGCGATATTGTCCCCTCCCGCTTCTCCCTCCTTCTTTCTTGAAAATCCACTCTCTACTCCCCATACTGCCTTTATGTTTTCCGCCTCCACCGCTCCCGTGCTGGAGCAGCATCCCGCGCCCCACGACCGGAAGGTCCGTCATGTGGGCGATACCCTCCGGATCACTCTCACCCTGAATCGCTCCTGCCGCGGCTCCGCTTTCGTGCGCACCAATCTGGGCAACGGCGAGATCCAGCGCCAGGAGATCGTGCAGGAAGTGGAGATGGGTCAGGCGCCCCTGGGACGCGACTGGCGGGATCTCCCCATGCGCCAGACGGGGCCCATGCAGTATGAAATCCGCCTGCCGCTTGTGGAGGTCGGCGTCTTCTCCTACGTATGCTTCTTCCTGGAGGAGAGTACCGGCGAGGTCCTGTGGCCCCGCGGCGAAAATGCCTCCGTGAAGGTGATCTCCGAGCTCTGCGCCGCCGGAAATACGATCTATAACGCCTTCGTCCGGCAATTCGGCGCAAATATCTCTGGCAAGACGGTCACGGGCGAGGAGCAGAATGCCGCGCAGACGCTGGACAAGGCGAACTACACCGTGATTCCGCCCTCCGGGACCTTCCGCGCCCTCCAGAGCAAGCTGGATCTTATTTTGGGACAGATGGGCTTCCGGATCCTGCAGTTCCTGCCCGTCCATCCCGTCCCCACCACCTTCGCGCGAATGGGACGCTTCGGGAGCCCCTTCGCTCCCCTGGATTTCTACGACGTGGATGCCTCCATGGCCGAGTTCGACCAGCGAACCACCCCCCTGGAGCAGTTCCTTCAGCTGGTGGACCAGGTCCACGCCCGCGGCGCCATGGTCTTCCTGGATCTCCCCATCGACCACACCGGATGGGCAAGCGTCCTGCAGTCTCACCACCCCGAGTGGTTCGCCCGGAATCCCGATGGCTCCTTCCAGTCTCCTGGAGCCTGGGGTGTAGTCTGGGCTGATCTCTGCAAGCTGGATTTCTCCCGGAAGGAGCTCTGGATTCGCCTGGCGGAGATCTTCCTGCATTGGTGCCGCAATGGCGTGGACGGCTTCCGCTGTGATGCGGGCTACATGGTGCCCGTCCCCGTCTGGAAGTACATCGTGGCGAAGGTCCGCCAGCAATTCCCCGACACGGTCTTCTTCCTGGAGGGCCTGGGCGGCGGACAGGATGCCACCACGCATCTCCTGGAGGAGGCCGATCTGGATTGGGCATACTCCGAGCTCTTCCAGAATTATGGCGCACAGGAAATGGGACGCTATCTGGAGTTCTCCTCAAACTACTCCGCCTCCTACGGCGCACTGGTGCACTTCGCCGAGACCCACGACAACGACCGGCTGGCCGCGCGCTCCAAGGAGTGGGCGCGACTCCGCGTGACCCTCAGCGCACTCTTCTCTCCCGCGGGATGCTTCGGCATCGCCAACGGCGTGGAGTGGTATGCCACCGAGAAGATCGATGTCCATGGCGCGCACTCCCTGAACTGGGGCGATCCCGACAACATGGTGCCGCTCCTCTCCTCCCTCAATGCCCTCATGAAGAGCCACCCCGCTTTCCGCGCCGATGCACGGCTCCGGGTGCCCTACGGTTCCGGCGGAAGCGCAGTGGGACTATTGCGGGAACCCCGCGGCGACCGAGAACACTCGGTGCTGGTGGTGGCCAATCCCAAGACCGACGAGACTGCCGAATACCAGTGGCACTTCCAGGAATTCGATCCCGGAAGCCGCCCCGTGGATCTGCTCTCCGGACGCGCCATCCCCGCCGTCCGCGAAGAGTGCCTCTACCGCATTCCCCTGAAGGCGGGACAAGTCCTCTGCCTCTGCTATCCCGGACGACAGGCGCTCCCGAAAGAACCCTACGACGCCGTGGCACGGCAGCAACTGCTCGCTACCGTCCTGCGCCTCCGCGTCTCCCTCAACGGCATGGGCGACCTGGAGTCCCTCCCGCTGGAGGATCAGGCGTATGCGCTCTTCCAGGATCCCGCAAAATTCTTTGCGGACTTGGCGGGGAACACCCGAAACTACGTTCCTTTGGCGGAGTGGGCCCCCGAGAACGACGGCCGCCGCGATGTCGTGGTGCCCGTGGACCACTATCTGCTCATCCGCCACGACACGCCTTTCCAGGGACAGGTCGATATGTCCGGTGTGGTCCACTGCAAGTTCCACTCCATTCCCATGGCAGATGGACGGCATTTCGCTATCCTGACTCCCCTGGAAAAACGCATCACGCACCCCGTGGTCGCAAATCTCCACTTGGTGACCTACGGCAACGCCGGATACATCCGACGCTTCGATGTGCGGGCGCAGGTCTTCCCCGAAACCGCCCAGGTGAATGTCCTGCGGCGCATCATCCAGAAGAACCTGACGCGCCGCCATTGTGCGCTGGCTACCAACTCCCGTGGCAGCTACGGCCTGGTCCGCGGCATGTGGGGAAATCTGGAGGGGCAATACGACGCCCTCCTGGCGGCAAACCAGAATCCGGAGCTGCCCTCCGACCGCACCACCGTCCTCTCCCGCGTCCGCGCCTGGCTGATCTACCACGACTACGCACAGGAAATCAGCGCGAAGTGCCAGACCGATTTTGCAGTGCCCGGGAAAAATGCCGCCTCCTGGCATTTCGTCGTGCCCTCCGGCATGGGCGGAAATGCCTACCTGGCCATCCGCTACGAGCTGGATGCCGAGGAGAATCGCGGTCGGCTCATCTTCACGCGCTGCCCGCCTCCCGAGGACCTGGAGCTGCCCGCGCTGGATGCCAATGCACCCGTCACTCTCATTCTGAAGCCCGATGTGGATGATTGCTGCAACCACAATCCCACGCTGGCATACCAGGGCGCAGAACGCTCCTTCCCACGGCGCGTCACACCCTTCGAGAACGGCTTCGCCTTCGCTCTGGAAAGCGGAAACCGCCTGGAGGCCCGCGCTAGCCGCGGAGTCTTTCTCAATGACGGCGAATGGACCTACAATCTCCATAACGCCATGGAGGCGGAACGGGGACTGCGCGCTAACCATGATCTCTATTGCCCCGGACACTTCCGGCTACAGCTCAAGCGCGGCGAGACCGCCGTGCTGGAATTCGCGGTCCTCGAGCCGAAGAAGCCCGCCATGACTCCGCCCGCCGAGCCCGCACACGGGCTCTCCTTCCACGAACCCGGAGTGCAGCTGCCCCTGGAACAGGTGCTGCGGGAGGCCATGGATGCCTTCGTGGCGCGCCGCGGAACCCGCAAGACGGTCATTGCCGGATATCCCTGGTTCCTGGATTGGGGACGCGATACGCTCATCTGCATCCGCGGACTGCTGGCGGACGGACGCTTCCAGGATTGCCGCGATATCCTCCAGGAGTTCGCTACCTACGAGGAAAAGGGCACCCTGCCAAATATGATCGCTGGCGCCAATGTCTCTAACCGCGATACCGTGGATGCCTCCCTCTGGTTCGTCGTCGCCCTCCGGGAATACGGCCGCTGGGCCGGACACGACGCCCTGGCGGAACTGCTTGCGCTCCCCTGCGGAAAGCGCACCATGCTCCAGGTGGTGGAGTCCATCGCGGAATACTACCAGAAGGGCACTCCCAATGGCATCTGCATGGATGCCGAGTCCGGACTGATCTTCAGCCCCTCGCACTTCACCTGGATGGACACCAATTTCCCTGCAGGGACTCCGCGACAGGGATACCCCATCGAGATCCAGGCGCTCTGGTATCAGACCCTCTGCTTCCTCGCTGAAATCACCGGCGAGAAGGACTACGCCGCTCTGGCGGAGAAGGTCCGTTCTTCGGTGAACGAGCTCTATCCCTCCCGCAGAAATGTGGGGCTCTCCGATTGCCTCCACGCCAATCCCGGCACTCCCGCCGCAAAGGCCGAGAAGGACGACGCCTGCCGCCCCAATCAGCTCTTCGCCCTCACCGCCCCCGGTTTGATCACGGATCCCGAACTCCGCAGAAATACCCTGGCCGCAGCCGGACACCTCCTGACTCCCGGAGCAATCCGCACGCTTGCCGACCAGCGCGTGGAGGTCCTTCTGCCCATCTACAAGGACGGCTCCCTCCTCAATAACCCCTCATACCCCTATTGGGGCGAATACAAGGGCGACGAGGATACCCGCCGAAAGCCCGCTTACCACAATGGCACCGCCTGGCCCTGGGTCATGCCCTCCTTCTGCGAGGCGCTCCTCCAGACCTACGGAAAGCCCGCCGCACCCGCCGTCCACGCACTCCTCCAGGGAACCGGACAGCTCCTGCGACGCGGATGCCTGGGACACCTCCCCGAAATCCTGGACGGCGATTCCCCACACGACACCCGCGGCTGCTGCGCACAGGCCTGGAGCGTCACCGAGGCATACCGCCTCGTCAAAATTCTTGAGGAATACGATAAATGAGACACTTCATCTTCGATATGGACGGCACGCTCCTGGATACGATGCCGCTCTGGGAAACGCTGGGCGAGGACTTCCTGCGCCTCCACGGAAAGGAGCCCAAGCCCGGATTCCGTCAACATCTCATCGCTCTCTCCATGATTGAGGCAGCCGAGATGTTCGAACGGGAATACGGCTTCACCGAATCCGTCCCCCAAATCGTCCAGGCACTCGATGATATGGCGCGCGGCTTCTACACTGACAAGGCGCCCGCAAAACCCGGTGTCATCGAGGCACTCCAGTGCCTGGCGGATAACAATATCCCCTGCGTCGTGGCTACCGCCTCCGATCGCGAATTGGCCACCGCCGCCTTCAAACGC
>CAZMWS010000083.1:0-8409 GCA_964570085.1 uncultured Lentisphaeraceae bacterium
CGCCGCATCATGAAAGAGAGTGGCGTCACCGCAACCCTCCAGATCCCGCTGGAACAGATCGCGGCGCGGCTCTCCGAACAGGAGAAGGCCTCGCGGCCCCTCTGGGACGAAGAACGCTATCGGCAGCGACAGCCCTTCTATCTGGACTGCGAATACACCCTGGACGCCACCCGCACACCCGCCGAAATCGTGGCGGAATTCCGCACGAAGGCGTCGGATTTCCTGCGTCAGGCGCCCCGGAAGGCGCCCGGATTCCAGAGACTGTTGCGGCAATGCGCGAAGGACTGTGCGGAATACCGCCTTTTGCAGGAGGGCGACCGGATCCTAGTGGGTCTTTCGGGCGGCGAGGACAGCTTCCTCCTGCTGGAACTCCTCCAGGCACTGGCAAAAAAAACGCCCTTCCACTTCTCCGTCATCGCCGCCAATATCGATGTGGGATACCCCGGCTTTGACGCCACACCCATCGCGCAATACTGCCAGGAGCGCGGCTGGGAATTCCACCACCGGAGAGTCCCCGCACTCTACGAATTGCTCTCCCCCGAAAAGGTGGGCAACAAGCCCTGCGCGCTATGCTCCCGGCTCCGCCGAGGACAGCTGCACTACCTCCTCAAAGAGCTCTCCTGCAACAAGTTGGCATTAGGTCAACACCTGGACGACCTCTGCGTGAGCTTCCTCATGAGCCTCTTCCACGGCGGCGGTCTGAAGACCATGGGGCCCAATGTCCCCGCCGACGGCGGCAATGCCCGTCTCATCCGGCCCCTCTGGGGCCTCCGAAAGCCCGCCATCCACGAGGCCGCGGAGCTCTTCGGCTTCCCGAAGCCCCAGAGCTGCCCCTACCAGGGACTCCTGGACGAACGGGGCGATCGACATTTCCTGGAGCAGCTCCTCCAGGACCTGGAGACACGCTTCCCGCATCTCCATGAGGCCATGCGGAAGTCCCTGAGAGACCTTCGTCCCCAACACCTCCTGGATCCACGGTTCCTGGACTGCCTGAAGCCCCAGGAGCCAGCCACGCCGGGACGCGGAAAAGACGCTACATTTTGACGTCTTTCAGACGCACCTCTGAAAAAAGGAGGAAGGAGGAAGGAGGAAGGAGGAAGTTAGGCCAGGGTTTCGCAGGCGAAACCCCGCGCCGGGAAAACCCGTCGCGTGCGCCATTGCCGCGGCTGCAAAGCCGCGGAAGCAGTTAGTGGCTAGCTGTTAGCCGTTAGTTGTATGGTCGCTGCGCGGCTCTTCCGCCGCACACGCGGCGGTACTTGTACCGCGGCTTCTGCCGCGGAAAGGCGCCTGCGGCATCGCTTTAACCTCCCCCCTACTACCTGCTGCCTCCTCCCTACGGGCGCCATTGCGCCCGCACGAGCGCGAACACCGCTTTAATTTTCTCCCTACTACCTGCTTCCCTTCTCCCTAGCCCTGTTTCGCGCAGGCGCGCGCCCGAGTGGATGGATTGCGAGAGCGAGCGACCCCTTTTCTGTCTAGACCCCCAACCAAGCACGGATTCCCCTCAACATGAGCGAAGAAACACTATCCAAGGCATACTCCCCCGCAGAGGTGGAGGCCAAGTGGTACGCCGAATGGGAGAAGCGCGGATACTTCCACGCCTCCGCCGACAGCCCCAAGAAGCCCTACACCATCGTCATTCCGCCTCCCAATGTGACGGGCATCCTCACCCTGGGTCACGTCCTCAACAACACCCTGCAGGACATCCTGATCCGCTATGAGAAGATGCAGGGCCGCGAGACCTGCTGGGTTCCCGGCATGGACCACGCCGGCATTGCCACCCAGGCGAAGGTGGAGGCATACCTCAAGAAAGAGAAGAACCTGACCCGCTACGACCTGGGGCGCGAGAAGTTCCTGGACGAAGTCTGGAAGTGGAAGGAGCAGTATGGCGGCAAGATCATCCGCCAGCTGCGCACCATCGGCACCGCCTGCGACTGGCCCCGCGAGCGCTTCACCTTCGACGAGGGCCTCTCCGACGCCGTGCAGGAGGTCTTCATCCGCCTCTACAACGACGGACTCATCTACAAGGGCCACCGCATCATCAACTGGTGCCCCAAGAGCCGCACCGCCCTCTCTGACGAGGAGGTCATCTATCGCCAGGAATCCGGTCACCTCTGGCACATCCGCTATCCCTTCGCGGATGGCTCTGGCGAGGTCGTGGTGGCCACCACCCGTCCCGAGACCCTCATGGGCGATACCGCCGTGGCCGTGAATCCCGCGGACGAGCGCTACCAGGGTCTGGTGGGCAAGATGCTGGTGCTGCCCATCACCCACCGCCTCATCCCCCTCATCGCCGATGAATACGTGGAGAAGGACTTCGGGACTGGCGCAGTGAAGATCACCCCCGCCCACGATCCCAACGACTACGAAGTGGGCCTCCGCCACAATCTGGAGATGCCCAACATCATGAACGACGACGGCACCATGAATGAGCTCGCCGGCGCCGAGTTCGCGGGCCTGGATCGTTCTGTGGCGCGCAAGCTTGTGGTTGAGAAGTTGGAGCAGGAGGGCCTCCTGGTGAAAGTGGAGGACTACGTGCACCAGGTGGGATACTCCGAGCGTGGCGGCGTGCCGGTGGAGCCCCGTCTCTCCGACCAGTGGTTCGTGCGCATGGAGCCCCTGGCAAAGCCCGCCATCGAGGCGGTCACCAGCGGAAAGATCAAGTTCCATCCCGAGCGCTGGGTCAAGACCTATCTCCACTGGATGGAGAACATCAAGGACTGGTGCATCTCCCGACAGCTCTGGTGGGGCCATCGCATCCCGGCCTTCTACTGCAAGAGCTGTGGAAAGGTCCATGTGGGCAAGGCTGCGCCTGAGAAATGCGAGTGTGGCTGCACCGAATTCCGTCAGGACGAGGATGTTCTGGACACCTGGTTCAGCTCCTGGCTGTGGCCCTTCTCCGTCTTCTCCTGGCCCGAGCAGACCAAGGACCTGAAGCACTTCTATCCCACCGACACCCTGGTCACCGGCCCCGATATCATCTTCTTCTGGGTCGCGCGAATGATCATGAGCGGACTTCGCTTCATGGGCGAGGTCCCCTTCAAGGATGTCTACTTCACCTCCATCATCCGCGACGACAAGGGCCGGAAGCTCTCCAAGAGCCTCAACAACTCCCCCGATCCCCTGGATGTGGTGAACACCTACGGCGCCGACGCCCTCCGCTTCACCATCATCTACATCGCTCCCATGGGACAGGATATCCGGTACGACAACAAGAAGTGCGAGATCGGCCGAAACTTCGCCAACAAGATCTGGAATGTGGTGCGCTTCCGCCTCCAGCACGGCGGCGCCCCCGCCGATTGGCAGGACCTCTCTTCGCTGCGCAAGGAAGAGCTGCGTCCCGACGACCAGTGGATCCTCTCCCGTCTCAACGGCATCGTCCGCACCATGACCAAGGACCTGGAGACCTTCGATTTCAACGACGCCACAAAGGCCATCTACGACTTCGTGTGGAACGAGTTCTGCAGCTGGTATCTGGAATCCGCCAAGCCCGCGCTCTCCGCGCCGGCCGGCACCACCTGCGCCACCCTGAAGGTCTTCGACTACTGCCTGGGCACCTTCCTGAAGCTGCTGCATCCCATCATGCCCTTCGTCACCGACGAGCTCTACCACCAGATGGGCTTCTGCGCGCAGGAGGACTCCATCATGGTCCAGCCCTGGCCCACTCCCATCCCCGAAGAACAGATGAATGCCTGGGGCGCCACTCCCGCCGTGGAACAGCTCAATGCCGCCAAGTATGACCTGGTCCGCGCAGTCCGGAACCTCCGCGCCAGCTACCAGATCTCCACGACCCTGCCTCTCGATGTGGTCATCACGCCCGCCAGCCCCGAGGCGAAGGCATTCCTGGAACTGGACAAGGACGCCCTGGGCGCACTGCTCAACGCCAAGACCATGACCCTCGGCGAAAAGCCCCAGGGGCCCGCCGGAGTGGCACTCTCCGCCATGGGAACCGCATTCGTTCCCCTGGAGGGACTGGTGGATCTGGAGGCCGAGAAGGCGCGTCTCCAGAAGCAGTCCGAGGAGGCCGTCAAATACATCGCCACCCTGGAGAAGAAGCTCTCCAACCAGGGATATGTCCAGCACGCCCCCGCCGCCGCCGTGGAGGCCGACCGCACACACCTGGCCGAGACTCAGGATAAGCTGACCCGCATCAAGGCACAGCTGGCAGACCTGGGACTCTAACCCCACACCACCACCCGAAAAATCCTCCGCAAAGGGAGAGGGAGCGATTTCCTTTTTCTCCTTGCGGAGACATAGCTTCCATAACAACATACCCCATTCCACCACAAGGAGATACAACTACAATGACCAGCGAACAGGAAACCAAAGTGAAGGAAGTCCTGGAGTCCTTGCGTCCCAACCTGCAGGCCGATGGCGGCGATGTGGAGCTTGTGGGCATTCAGGGCAGCCAGGTGAATGTGCGTCTATTGGGGCACTGTGCCGGTTGCCCGTACCATCGCCAGACCCTGAAGGGCGGCATTGAGCGGATCCTGAAGGAGCAGGTCTCCCAGGATATCGTGGTTGAGAACGCCGACTAGTCGTCGCGTGGAACCGCGCTGGGGAGGAGCGACTCCAACGGGGGCGTTCCTCCCTCCCCTCACCTCCCCATGAAAAGCCTCCCCCGGAAGCACCTTGAGACTGCCCGCGCATTCGCCCTCTTGGCGTGTGTGCTATCGTTGGCATTGCACCTGGTGCTTTTTTTATGTGCGGGGAAGGTGAGTCTTGGCAGTTCGTTAGGGACTGTGCTCCAGCGGGAGAATCCCGTTTTGGAGAGGAAGAATGTGCTATTGCGCCTTCCCGAGAAGGAGAAGGACCGCCAGAAGCCGGAGAAGTCTTCGGATGATGCTTCGAAGCCGGCGCCTGCGGATTGGATTTCATTGGAGGACATGACCATCCCGGAGTTCCAGGAGCTTTCCGGCGAGGAGTCCCCCGAGCTATTGGAGTTGATGGGTCGTCAGCAGGAGGTGCGTGACATCCTGGAGGGCTTTGCCGTGCAGGAAGCGCCGGTGGAGGTCTATCAGCTGGCGGCGCCCACCGCGCCCGCGCCCGCGCCTGCGGCGCTTCCCGAGACTGCGGCGCCCGCCGCGCCCTCCACGCTCTATTTCCCCCAGGAGGCCCTGACCATCACTGCACCGCCCCTGGAGATCTTCGCCCTGGAGGCAGAGAAGATCCCCGCCGAGCGGCTCCTGGACTCCCGGCGTCCCATGTTGCCCGAGGTGGAGCGGGACTTCGTGCCCCCGGAGATCCCGTTGCCGAGCCTGGCGGAGCCCGGTCCTTTGGCCGGACCGCCCCCCGCCGCCTTCTCCACGCAGATCGCGCTTCGGAGCAGCCGGCCCGATTTTTCGCTGACGCAGGAGCAGATTGACGCCCTCCAGGAATCCCTCTCCGCCATCCCCGTGGACACCGAGCAGCTCACCGCAGGGCTGCCGTCTTTGGAGGACGGCGCCGCGGGTGGCGGCATTGCCCGGACGCTCTCGGGGAGTTCTCCCGTGGAGAAGGCGCTCTCGCTGGACCAATTCGTCTCCGTGCGGCTCTTCCATTGTCCCGATCCCGCCGGCAGTGCAGGCACCTTCCTGGTGGAGATCCAGCCTGGCGAAGGCAGCGACACCCTGCCCGACATCTCCAAGGATGTCCTCTTCCTCCTGGACCGTTCCTCCAGCATCTCCCTGCCGAAATTCGAGAAATTCCGCCAGTCGATCCTGGAGATCCTGCCGGCGTTGGCGCCCACCGACCGCTTCAATGTGGTCTCCTTCAACGACCGGCAGAATGCCATCTTCTCGGAATACGTCCCCGCCAATGCCGCGAATCTCCAGGAGGCGTCACGGAAGCTGAAGGAGTTGCCCCATGGCGGCAAGACGGATGTCTTTGGGGGCGTAGCGCCCTTCGTGAAGAAGTCCAATGGCGACCGCACGCGTCCCCTGAACATCTTCCTGCTCACGGATGGACAATCCACCGTGAACATCTACGAGCCCAGCGCCTTTTTGCGGCAGATCAGCGGCATCAATCCGGGAAATGTCTCCATCTTCCCCTTCAGCGCCGAGCGGAAAGCGAACCGTGAATTGCTGGACTTCCTGGGATACTTGAATCGTGGCGAGCAGTGCCATTCCGAGACCACCGCCGAGATCCGTGACGACATGGTCCGTTTCTACTCCGACCACTCCGGTCTCATCGTGACCTCCCTCCGCTATGCGGCCGCCAGCGGCGCGGACGTCAACGAGCTCTTCCCCAAATCGCTGCCGAATCTCTACCGGAACCAGACCCTCCGCATCTTCGGCAGATACGCGCGCCCCGATACCGTCATCACCCTCTCCCTCACCGGACGCGATGCCTCCGGACAGCTCCGGGATCTCCTCTTCCAACGCCGCATCGACCAGTGCCCGCTGGGCGACGAGACCCTCCATACCAAATGGGCCGGACAGAAGATCCTCTTCCTGCTCTCCCGCATGAACCTCACCGAAAATGACGCGGAGCGCCAGAGCCTCCGCCAGCGCGTCGAGGACCTCAAGGCGCAGTATTCCATCCTTTCTCCCTACTAAAATCCCCATAGTTCCCCTACTCTCATGAAGACTCCCACCATTGTGGCCATGGACCTGGAAGGCGTCCTAGTCCCCGAAATCTGGATCGCCTTTGCCGAAAAGACCGGCATTCCCGAATTGCGCCTGACCACCCGCGATGTCGCCGACTACGACGAGCTCAGGCGGTGCCGCCTGAAGATCCTGAAGGAGCACTCCCTGAAGCTCCAGGACATCCAGGAGGTCATCGCCACCCTGAAACCCCTCCCCGGCGCCAAGGAATACATGGACTGGCTGGCACCCCGCTTCCCCAATGTCATCCTCTCCGATACCTTCTACCAGTTCGCCCGCCCCCTCATGCGGCAACTCAACGACCCCACCCTCTTCTGCAATACACTGGAAGTGGACGACGCCGGCAATGTGGTTGGCTACAAGATGCGCCAGAACAACGGCAAGCGTCACGCCGCACTGGCCTTCAAGCAGCTCAATTTCAAGCTGATCGCCATGGGAGACTCCTTCAACGACACCGCCATGCTCGCCGAGGCCGATCTGGGGATCCTCTTCCGACCCTCCGATAAGGTCCGACAGCAATTCCCCAACTTCCCCGTGGCGACCGAATACTCCCAGGTCATCCAGATGATCGAACACTTCGACGCATAAAAAAACACACCACCATGCCTAAGGCGCTCCTCCTTCTCCTGACCACACTCCTGCTCCTCGCCCCGAACGCCGCCACCGTGCGCGCACAGGACACGGCAGAGACCACTGACGCAGTCGCCACTACCCAGGCGCCGGCAGCGGTTGCGCCCGTGCAGGAAGAGGCAACGGCAACAGAAGAAGAAGAGAGCGCCGCCTCTGCAGTGGAGTCGTTGCCGCCCTGGCGGTTGCAGCTGAATCACTATGCCGAGCGGGAGAATTGGCTCAAGAGCCACCAGGCGCCCTTGCCGACGCTGACGCGGGAGGCCTTGGAGGAAGCCATTGATGCTGCGGGGATGTATTTAGTCAACCAGCAGACCTCCCAGGGGAACTTCCGGTATGCCTACGACTTCATTTCCGAGGAGGAGGACGACAGTGACAACCAGGTGCGCCAGGCGGGCGCCCTTTGGGGCATCTGCAACCTGAACCGCTACCGCTTCACCGAGGACACCCGCCGTTGCGCGATTCTGGGGCTGGATTTCTTCATGCGAGGGCAGCGGGGTCTCCCCGATGCCGACGTGATCACCACCACCTACCAGGGACAGCCCGTGATCCGCACCGGAACCGTGGCGCTCTTCTGCCTCTCTCTTATGGATTTCCTGGAGGGACAGGAGCGCTATCTCACCGAAAAGCAGCAGGAGCCCTTCCTGCGCGCGCTGGAGAACAACCTGAAATTCCTGCAATTCCAGGAGTTGCCCAGTGGTTCCTGGCGTGAGGAATACGAATTGGGGGGGATGCGGTTGCCCGAGGACATCGCGCCGGTCTCCTCCTATTTTGACGGCGAGTCGCTCTTGGCTTGCATGACTGCCGCACTCTTCTACCAGGCGCGCCCCGCCCTCCAGGAACCCTACGATCTGAAAGCGCGCTGCCGATTCTCCCTGGAGGCGCTCATGAAGAAATATGTCATTGATGCCTTTGCGTTGGATGGCAATGCGGAAGAAACCCGCGGCTTCTACCAATGGGGCGTCATGGCGTGCCTCCAGGCGTGGCGGCTCTTCCCCGAGGACGCCGCCGCCCGCGACATCGCCTGGAAGGGCGCCCTTTCCTTGAGCTGGTGGCAGCTCTACGCGCACCGTCTGGAGAGCCGCCAGGGCAATACCGCCTTCGCCGTGGAGGGCCTGGTTGCCGCCGCGGAGGTGGCGCGGCTTGCGGGTGATACTGAGCAATCGAAGATGCTAGGCGAGACCGCCGAACGGATCCT
>CAZMWS010000084.1:0-8399 GCA_964570085.1 uncultured Lentisphaeraceae bacterium
ACCGGCGGTACTGGTACCGCGGCCTTCAAGCCGCGGAATTCCCGCGGAGCGACCATACTTCCTCCTTTTTCCAAAAAATCCAGTTTGGGATTTGCAAACGCCGCAAGGGTCATTAAATTAGCCCCTGCGCCCGGCAGATTATTGAAAATCGTCTTGCGTAGATCAAATCATTTTCCCGGTGGGTTACCCAAGCGGTCAACGGGGGCAGACTGTAAATCTGCTAGCTTTGCTTTCCATGGTCCGAATCCATGACCCACCACCATTTTGAAAATCCGGTAGCGATGAGTTGCCGGATTTTTTTGTTTTTGGTCCCCTCCATTTCCTCTACTCTCTTATTTTATTGTCATGGCCCGGATCCCCTACATCAAGTATCGGCGTCCCACGGAACGCCAGCGTCAGAGCGTCTCGGGTCGGCGGTATTTATTGCGTCGTGGGGTGGTGTCGTGGTTAAGCAGGGGTAAGAGCAGCCACAACCTGGCGGTGGGCTTGGAGGTGCCGACGGGCTTGTCGGGGGACCTAGCGGATGTGGCGGCCTTCTGGAGTGGCACGCGGACCCAGGGTGGCCGGCGGTTGTTGGAGGTCAAGCGGAGTTGTCTGGTGGTCTGTGCGTTGGATCGTGCGGAATGCTATGCGGCCAGCATCAATCCGGATCTGCTCTTTGAGGAGCTCTGCCAGTGTCGCGCACGGAAGGAGTCCCTGGAGGAGGAGATCCGTCGGACCGAGCCCCAGTTGCGGGACAACCATACCCTCTTTGAGGAATACGCCGACTGGCACTACGAGGAGACCCAGAATCCGGAGTATCTGAAGTGCATCCACCGCGCCAAGGAGCTGGAGGACAAGCTCTATCGCGGAACCCGCATGGATCGGTTGCGTCGTTGTGAAGCGGGGGACTTGTTGTATTTGGCGGTTCCGGATGGCGTGATTCGTCCGGAGGAGGTCATGCCGGGCTGGGGCGTGTTGTCCATGTCTGCGGAGGGCAAGATGAGTGTCTTGCGGGAGGCATTGCCCCAGGATGTGCGACCCGCCATGCGGAATCACCTGGGCATCCAGATCGCCCTGCGCGCCAGCGAATTCGTATGCGCGGGAATGGGGCTTTTCCGTGGTCGCAAGTAGCGGAAACCTCTTGCAGATATGGCACGTAGCGCGTCAGCGAATTCAGCGGCTTCGAAGAGCGGGGTTTCCCGGAAGAAGCACATCCATCGTGACGAAGAGGGCGATGTGCGTCGTCGGCTGTTGTCGGTGGGATTGCGGGTCTTTGCCGAGAAGGGCTATGAGCGTGCGGGGATTCGTGAGATCTGTGCGTTGGCGGGGAGCAACCTGGCGGCGGTGAACTACTACTTCGGGGGAAAGGCGCGCTTTTACCGCGAGGTGAGCATCTACGGTCAGTCCCTGCGGTTGCAGGAACTCCAGCGGCTGATGGACTCTGCGAAGGACGAGGATCCCTGGGAGACCCTGTCGCGGCACGTGGAGGCGCTCATCAGCTACTCCTTTGACAGCGATATGTTCCACTCTGCGTGGCTCTACCTCCGGGAATTCGTGAATTCCCCGAATTTCCGTCCCGCGTCCTATCCGGATGCCTCGGGACGGGATCCCCAGGCGGGTTTTGAGGAGCATGTCCAGGGGCTTATGGCGAAGCTATTGGGCCCCAAGGCCACCGTGGAGAACATGGCGCTGGTGCGCTATACCTACGCCTCCCTGAGCCTTTTCCTCTTGCTGGAGCCCCCGAAGCACGCGGATGACACTGATCTCCTGCCGCAGGTGAAGTCCCTTATCGGACCCGAACGCCTGCGGGATCACATCATGGCGCTGGTGCGACAGACCGTGGACTACCTTGCGGCACCGGCGGACGGCAACAAGCAGTAGCTTCGGCGAGGGGGGGGGAGAAAAAAAGAAGGCTCGCCGGGGGGCTTTCGCACAATTTCCGGAAAGGAAAGCCGTTCTATTTTTTTCGCGATTTTGTTGGATGCCTGTCCTGTCCGGTTTTGTCCGGAGGCATTATTTTTTGTCGTTTTCCTCTGCCGGGGGTTTAGTCCGGCCGTTTTCACCCTAGTATTTTTCTGCGTCATGCGGTATATCAACGTTTCCACCCTTCTTCTCGTCCTGTTCCTGTGCGCCGGCATGCTCCGTGCGGAGGAGTTGGCCCCCCAGAAGCTGAAGCTGACCCTGGCGGAGGCCAAGCAGATTGCCTTGGAGCAGAACCCCAGTCTGGCGCAAGTCGAGGCGGGCATCCAGACGGCGATGGCGGCCTTGGAGAGTGCCCACAGCAGCTACCTGCCCTCCGTGGACCTCTCTGCGGGCGTCACCCGTCTCCGCGATGTGGCCACTCGCCCTGTGCGGGACTACGATAACACCACCCAGTATGATCTGGGGCTCTCCGCCTCCTACCTGGTCTTCGATGGTTTCGCCCGCCGTTTCCGGACTCTCTCTGCCGAATTGGGCACCGAGACTGCCACCGCCGAGTGCGAGGACGCCAAGCGTCTGCTGATGGACTCCGTGGCATACGCCTTCTACCAGGTGCTTCTTGCCCAGAATACCATGGAGATCCGCGAGCAGGATGCCGCCTTCAATCGGCTGCTCCACGAAGACGCAAAGAAGAAGTACGACTACGGTACCTCCAAGCTCTCCGAAGTGCTGAACTTCGAGTATCAGGTGAAGACCGCGGAGGCGGACTACGTCACTGCGCGGAATTCCTGGCGCACTGCCTGCGTGAGCCTGGGCGCACTGCTGTCTTTGCAGCAGGACAACCTGTGGGAGAGCATCGAGCTGGTGGCTCCTGCGGAGGACGCGGGTCAGAATGGCGAATTGCCGTTGGTCTCCGAGATGATCTCCTATGCCATGGAGCATCGTCCCGACCTGCAGAATGCGCGTCGGAATGTGGAGACTGCGGAGTTGTCGTTGAAGGAAGCGAAAGCGGGCTGGGCTCCCACGGTGAGCCTCTTCGGCAACTACGACTTCACCCGGACTCACTCCGCGCATTTCAACAGCCACTACGACCGTGACATCAACTTCGGCGTGAAGGCCAGCTGGAACCTCTTCAATGGCGGCGCCACCACGGCGGCGATTCATCAGGCGGAGGCGCAGCTGAATGCGGCGCAGAAGGCGTTGATTGCCACGGAGGATACCGTGAGCAGCGAGGTCCGCAAGTGCCATTTGAGCCTTCGTTCCGCTGCGGAGATTTTGGAGAAGGAGAACATCCTTCTGGACGTTGCCACCCGTATTCGCGATCTGGTGCGCGAGGAATACCTGGGCGGCACGGCCACCATCACTCGTCTCAACGAGGTGCAGACCAACCTGACCAGCACCTCCTTGGCGCGCACCAACGCCTGGATTGACCTGCTCTACGCGGGGGAGAACCTCTCCTCTGTCACCGGCGGCTATCCGCTGGCGAAGTAGCGAAGGCGCATCTATCCATCCATCCGGCGGCCCTCTGGGAACGCTCGGGGAGGACTGCGCCCTCCCTCTTTCATCCTCGGCAATTCCTTGCATTCCCCGACCATGAAGAAACGTTCCCTGGCCCCGGCCATCATCGCCATCGTTTTCATCCTGGGAGCCGCCGTATGGGGCTCCCGAAAGATCTCCACCGCCCACGCCGCCGCCCAGCGTCAGCGTGCCGGAGCCGTCTCCGATGCCGTGCCTGTGCGCACGGCTTTCGTGTCTCTAGGAGACGTGAGGAATATTCTGACCTTCAATGGCGACGTGCAGGCGTTGCGCAGTGTGGATTTGCAGGCGAAGGTCTCGGGTCGCTTGGCGGCGCTGTCTTTGGAGGATGGCACGGAGGTGGAGGAGGGCGTCCAGGTAAAGAAGGGCCAGCAGATTGGTCTTTTGGATGACCGCGAGTATCATGCCGCGCTCTCCAGCGCTCGGGCGGCGCTCTCCAGTGCAAAGGCGGAGTTGCAGCAGTGCCATGCCGCGGTGGATTCCGCGCGTGCGAATTTAGAGGACAAGGAGCGGGAATACAAGCGCATGAGGGGCCTGGTGGCGCAGCAGGCGGCCACGCAGCAGAGCCTGGATCAGGCGGAGACGGCCTTTGCCACTGCGAAAGCGGAGATGGCGTCTGCGGAAGCGAAGCTCTCTGGGGGCGAGAGTGCGGTAGAGAAGGCGGTTGCGGAGGAGGAGAAGGCGTCCCTGGATCTCTCGGAGACCCGGATTTATGCGCCCATGGACGGTGTGGTGAGTGCCCGTCATCTGGATCCCGGTGTGCAGGTGACTGCCTCCACGCCGCTGGTGACCATCTTGGCCATGGACGAAGTGAAGGTGGTGATTTCGGTGCCGGTGAAGCATTTGGAGAAGGTGGTCCCGGGCAAGACCCGCGCATTTTTGCGGACGCCCACCACTCCGGAGGCCATCGAGTGTGTGGTGGAGAAGGTCTATCCTTCCGTGGACAAGGTGACCCGCACCGCGCAGGTGGAGCTCCGGGTGCCCAATGCCCGTCGCGAGGATGGCACCTATCCGTTGTTGCCGGGGATGTACGCCACGGTGGAGCTCCTGATGGAGGAGCGTTTTGGCATTGTGGCGGTGGATGTCTCTTTGCCGATCCGGAATTTGGACAAGCAGCTGGTCTTTGTCTGCCAGGGGGATACTGTCCGTGCGGTGCCGGTGACGTTGGGCATTGCCACGGAGGGCAGGGTGGAGGTGCTCTCGGGGCTGTCGGAGGGTGACGAGGTGGTGGTGCAGGGGCAGCATCGTCTGACGGACGGCTCCCAGATTCGTCGTGTGGCGCCCGAGGGTGAGTCCTCGGAGTCCAAGTAGCGTCGTTTTGGCGTCTCGCGCTAGGATATTCCCCTTTAGAGTGAGGAGGCAAGGAGTCAAATGAAACTCCCGGAATTTGGAGTGCGTCGTCCCATCGCCACGGCGATGCTGTTTTTCTGTGTGTTGGTATTGGGCGTGGTATGCCTGAGCCGGTTGGGATTGGATTTGATGCCGGACATCGAGCCCACCCGCGTCACGGTCATGACCACCTGGAGTGGCGCCTCTGCGGAGGATGTGGAGACCAAGGTCACCCGCGTGCTGGAGAAGCGCCTGGGCTCGGTGGCGAATTTGGATGAGATCCGCTCCACCACCTCCGAGGGCGTCTCCAATATCTCCTGCACCTTCACCTGGGGAACCAATATCGACGAGGCCTCCAATGACGTGCGCAGCAAGGTGGATATGGCTATCGACGACTTGCCCGACGACGTGGATACGCCCACCATCTTCAAGTTCGATTCCGCCGATATGCCCATTATGCTCATCGGCGTCACCGCCAAGGAGTCCATCGAGGACCTCTACGATATCATCGACGACTCCGTGGCGCAGCCGTTGCAGCGTCTGGAGGGCGTGGGCTCCGTGGATGCCTTCGGCGGTTTGCAGCGGCAGATCCGCGTGACGCTCTCGCGGGAGAAGCTGGCGGGATATGGTCTGACTCTGGATGATATCGAGGACGCCATTGCCCGCGAGAACAAGACCCTCCCTGCCGGAAACCTGAAGGTGGGGCAGACCGAATACACCATCCGCGTGCTGGGCGAATTCTACACTCCGGAGCAGGTGGCGCAGATCCCGATTTTGCGTCGGGATGGCTCGCTGTTGCGCATTCGGGATGTGGCGGAGGTCTCTGACACCTTCGAGGAAGTGACCCAGTATGTGGAGACCATGGGGCGCAGCGGCATGATGATGATTGTGCAGAAGCGCACGGGTGCCAACACGGTGAGTGTCTGCCGCGCGGTGTTGCAGGAGCTGGAGAACCTGAAGCCGAATTTGCCCCAGGACATCCAGTTCAGCGTGGTCAACGACTCCTCCACCTTCATTCAGCAGTCCATCGGCAATGTGCGTGGGACGGTGTTGTGGGGAGGATTCTTCGTGATCCTGGTGAGCTTCTTCTTCCTGCGGAATATCCGGTCGTCGCTGGTCATCGTCCTCACCATCCCCTTCTCCCTCATCATCGCCTTCGTCTTCATGTTCTTCATGGGCTGGACCATTAACATGATCAGCCTCTCCGCCTTGGCAATCGCCATCGGAATGGTGGTGGACAACGCCATCGTGGTGCTGGAGAATATCACCAGCCATGTCACCCGCGGGGTCCGTGTCCGGGAGGCCTCCATGTTCGCGGCCTCGGAGGTGGAGCTCTCCCTGTTGGCCTCCACCGCCACCACCATCTGCGTCTTCTTCCCCATGGTCTTCCTGGAGGGTGCCACCGGAATCATCTTCAAGCAGCTGGGCGGACTGGTCACCGCGACTCTCCTGGCGTCACTCTGCTGCGCGCTGCTCTTGACACCCATGCTCTCCAATACCCTCCTGAAACCCGTTCGGGAAGAGGATGAGGCAAAGCGCCGCGGGACTCTCTCCGGACGCCTCTACTCCCTCAGCGAACAGATCTTCCTGGGCATCGAGGCGGCATACGGACGGCTCCTCTCCTTCTGCCTGGATCACCGGCGCAGCGTGCTGATCTTCGGCGCCGCCGTGCTGGGCGCCGCACTGCTGGCGATTCCCTTCATGGGCACGGAATTCACGCCCGACCAGGATACCGGCGAGATGGAGATCCGCTACCAGCTGCCGGTTTCCACGCGTCCGGAGGTCACTGCGGAGGTGGCGCGGCGCATCACGCGGGTCATCTACGCAAAGGAGCGCGAGTTGCTCTCTGGGAAATACGCGGGGAAGCGGATTGTTCCGGGGGCGGATGGCAAGGCGTTGGAGAGCGCGATTCGTTTTGACAACTGGCGTGCGGGTCAGTCGTCCTCGGGGTGGGGCGGTTCTGGCGGTCATGTGGGCCGCATGAACATCAAGCTGCTGGAGCGTGAGCGGCGGCCCTATTCCACGGCGGAGTTGGGCGAGAGCGTGCTTCGGGAGTTGCGACAGTGGCCGGAGCTGGATCGCGTGTATCTCTCTACTTCCAATCGTCTCATGAACATGATGATGGGCGGTTCCAACGAGAAGCCCATTGTCATCCGCGTGCTGGGATACGACCTGGATCAGTCGCTGGGAGTGGCGCAGCGAATTCGCCAGATGGCGCTGCATACACCCGGTGCCGTGGACCCCAATATCACCTTTGATAACGGCAACCGCGAGGTGGTGGTCAATATCGATCGCGATGCCGCCGCCGCCCTGGATGTGGATGTGGACAGCATTGTCTCCGCGGTACGCACTCTCTTCTACGGAAATACCGCCAGCAAATTCCGCGAGGCAGAGGACGAATACGATATCTTCCTGCAGCTGGGCGAGGACGAGCGTCGCACCATCAACGACCTCATGAACTCCGAGATCACCGCCAATGGTCGTCGCATCCGCCTGGATGCCCTGGCGACGGTTACCGAGGAACTGGGACCCGTCTCCATTACCCGTGTGGGACAGGAGCGCGCGGTGACTCTGCAGATCGATATCTACGGTCGTTCGCTGGGCGAGGTGTGGTCCGAACTGAAGGAGTCCATCGACACGCAGCTGATTCTGCCCCAGGGCACCAGCCTGGAATACGACGGTCAGATCAAGGAGCAGGGGAAGTCCTTCCGGGAGCTGACCCTCATGCTGGTGCTGGGAATCCTTCTGGTCTACATGGTCATGGCCGCACAGTTCGAGTCCTATCTGGCGCCGCTGGTGGTCCTCTTCTCCATCCCCTTCGCCGGCGCCGGAGCGGTCTTCGCCTTGTGCGCGACGGGCATGACCCTGAATATCATGAGCTTCATCGGGCTCATCATGCTGGTGGGAACCGTGGTGAACAACGCCATCATCCTGCTGGATTCCATCAACCTGAATATCGCCCGTGGACGCGGCGTCCGGGATTCGGTCACCACCACCGGACGCTCCCGACTGCGACCCGTGCTCATGACCACTCTCACCACCGTCTTCGGCATGGTCCCCATGGCCATCTCCGGTTCCACGGGCAGCGAGCTCTGGAGCCCCCTGGCGGTCTGCATCATCGGCGGACTCTCCATCTCTACCCTGGTGACGCTGGTCTTCATCCCCACTCTTTACTCCTATTTCCTCAAGGAGAACGGCCATGAAGTTGATTTTTCTCGTGTATAATATCTCCATCGAGGAGGATGTCCGGATTCTCCTCCGGGATCAGCAGATCGAGGGCTTCACCCAGTGGCCACGACTCCTGGGACGCGGAAAGTCCACCGGCCCCCGCATGGACGACAATGTCTGGCCCGGCGCAAATTCCGCCATCATGGCGGTGGTCCCCGATGAAAAGGCGCCTACTTTCATGGCCGCAATCCAGGCTCTCCGCGAGGGCGATGCCCGCCGCGAGGGCATCAAGGCATTCCAATTGCCCGTGGAAGCCGTAAGTTGCTAGTAATTAGCTTGTTAGTGGCTTGTGGCTGGCTTGCAAGGCGCCGCAGGCGCTGTTCCGCGGCTGAGGCCGCGGTACGGCACTGCCCTACCGGCATCCTGGGGCTTCTAGGGGCGCATCGCTACCCTAGGGGTATTCT
>CAZMWS010000085.1:0-8321 GCA_964570085.1 uncultured Lentisphaeraceae bacterium
CTGCGGCGGCACGCACCTGTGCATATCCGGCCAGATGGTGTCCCACGGAGACCACGATCCCCAGCTCGCGGGCGGCCTGGATGCCCTCCGCAAGATGGGGGGACTCCGCGCTCATGGTCAGCAGTCGGACGAAGCCGCCCGTGGTCTCGTGGAGCTCCCGGATCTTTTCCGGCGTGGGTGTCTGGAGCCACTCCGGATTGTGGGAGCCGATGCCCCGTCCCGAAAGGAAGGGGCCCTCCAGGTGCAAGCCCGGCACCACCGACTCCAGATGAGCCCGCTCTACCGCGCGGCGGATCACCGCCGCATTTCGGCGATAGAGCTCCATGGGCTGGGTGGTCAGCGTCGGCAGAAAGACCGCCGTCCCCGCCGCCAGGAGCTCCTCGGCGGCACGCAGGAATTGCTCTTCGGTCAGCTCGGGACTATTGAAGTCAACGCCGTGGTGGCCATTGACCTGCAGATCCACCCAACCGGGATTTCGCATGCTAGTACTTCCCCTTTAACAGACTGGCGGCGGGCGCATCCAGATAGAGATGGCAATCCGGGTGAGTCTGCAGGATGCTGGCGGGGCACAGATTGGTCACGGGACCCTCTACTGCTGCCGCAACTGCCGACGCTTTCCGGGCATCCGGCACCGTATTGATGATCGCCTTCGCCTTGAAGATCTGCGGGACGCTCATGGAGATGGCGACCTTCGGCACGGCATCCATGGAGGGGAACCATCCCTCCGCGAATTGCTGGTGACGGCAGACCTCGTCTAGCTTCACGGGCAGATAGGAGCGCTTGGTCTCGAAGTCGGCAGGCGGGTCATTGAAGGCGATATGGCCATTCTCGCCGATGCCGATGAAGGCCACATCCAGTCGCAGGGGCGCGATCTCCTTCTCCAGGGCATCGCAGACCGCCTGCGGATCGGGATTCTCGCCTTGGACGGGATGGAAGCACATGGGCTTCTGGGGCAACCGGTCCAGGAAGGTCTTGTGGAGATTGAAGCGGAAGGAGGCGGGGTGGTTTTCGTCCAGGCCGATGTATTCATCCAGGTGGAAGATATTCACCTTCCCCCAATCCACGCCGGGCTCCGCCACCAGCGCGTCGTACATTTCATTCTGGCTGGGCGCCGTCGCCACGACGATGTTCGCAGTGCCGTAGACCGCAAGCGCCTGGCGAATCAGCTCCGCGCCCCGCGCGGCCGCCGCTTTGCCGGAAATGACCTTGTTTTCAAAGATATGGACGTGTAGCATGGTCTTGGCTCCTGGCGGCTATTCTCCCAGACGGGAGAGGGGATTCTGGCGGTGGCACTCCTCAATGACCGCGATCTGCCGGCGCACTTGGTGGAGGGGGACCTCCAGGGGGGCGCCGTTGAGGATGGCATCGTAGAGATTCAGATAGAACTTCTCTACGCGGGAGTGGAAGTCGAAGCCCTCGTCGGAGGTGGTCCAGTTGGCCTCGTACATGGGGAGTTTTTCGGAGCAGTATGCGCGGCCCTCCAGGGGCTCGCGGAGGAGTTGCTGCTGCGGGGCTTCGGCGGGATCGAACCACTTCCAGCTCAGGGTCTTGTGGTCACCCGTCAGGCCGCCGTTGGTGCCGTAGACCTGGTAGACGTAGGGGGAGTATGCGGCGCAGGAGGAGATCTCCAAGTCCACCACGGGATGTCCCGTGGCGCTCATGATCAGCTTCACGTGGTCTTCGGCATCGCCGAAGATGTTCGCGCGGTCCATGTAGCAGAGGATCTTTTCGGGATCCACATCGCCCAGCAGCTGCAGCGCCTGATCCAGGGGGTGGGGACCGGTGTTCAGCAGGTTTCCCCCACACTTCTCCTGGAGGGTCTGCCAATCCCAACGACGGGCAAAGCCATTGAAGGCCACCTTCACCATCACAATGCGACCCAGAATTCCGGAATTCATGATCTCCAGAACCTTCCGGTAGGTGGGGGCAAAACGGCTCTGCTGGAAGACGGCAAAGAACTTCCCGGTCTTCTGGATGACGCCCTCCAGCTTGTCCACCAGCGCCACGGAGGGAGCCAGGGGCTTCTCGCACAAGACCATCTTGCCGGCCTCTAGCGCTTCAATGGACACCGGCACATGGTCCATGCTCTGGGTGGAATTCACCACCAACTCCACCTCCGGATCCGCCAGCAGTGCCTGGTAGTCCGTGTATGCCTTGCAACCGAAGGCCTCCACCGCCTCCTTCGTGCGCTCCTCCAGACGGTCGCATACGGCGACGACCTGGAAACGCTCTTTCAGCTTGGGGCGGTTCATGGAGACGCCATGGATGTCCCAGCCGCTACGACCCTGTCCGATAATGCCAATCTTGATCTTCTTCATGGTAGGATGCCTTTGTCTGACTTGTGGGGCGATTGGTGTGAAATGAAAAACTCTCTTCTATGCGCGATAGACCAACTCCATTTGGCCGCTTTTCGCGGATTTGTCCATGGCCTCCAGCAATGCCATGATTTCGAAGGATTCCTCGAGGGGCACGGGAGTCTTGCCGCCCTGGAAGAACTTTCCGATCTCCACGAGCAGCGGTCGGTAGAAGTGTTCGTCCAGGTTCTCGCGGAAGAACACCGGCGGATTCTGGAGATCCCGGAGCACTCCGCCGTATTGGTAGCAGTTCCGCCCCAGGGAGACGACGGCCGCACGGCCATCTTCGTAGGAGACCTCGATGTGGTAGCCGTGGGCATTCTCGCGGACCTGCACGGCGATGGCGCCCGGTCCCATGGCGTATTCCAGCATCTCGGTGGCGTGGATGCCATACCAGATGATGCTGGAGCCCGCCGCTGCCTTGCCTACCGGTCCCAAAAGGAAGGACTCCTTCGGCACAGGACACTGCGCCTTCGCTTCCCGAATGGCGGGACAGAAGCGCAAGGCGCTACTGGTGAAATACTTCGTGTGGTATTTTTCGGCAAGGGAACGGATTTCCCGGGCGTGCTCCAGGGTATCCGCGATGGGCTTGTCCAAAAAGATGGGCTTCCCCAGCCCCGCGCACTTCTCAAAGAACTCCAGGTGCTGGGAGGGATCGTTGAGCTCCAGCAAAATGGCATCGCAGTCTCCCACCGCCTCATCGAAATCCTCGGTGACCCGGACGCCGAGGGATTCCAGATACGCCTGACGCTTGTCCAGGCCCGCTTTCCCCTGGAAGGGAGTCTCGAAGCGCATCGCCCGCGTGGGAATCATCCCCGGTACTCGCAACTCCGGCGCAATGGCGGAATCCGCCATCAGCTTCGGCAACTCTACAGAATGACTGGTATCCAGTCCGATGATCGCGACTTTGACAAGAGACTGTGACATGGTTAAAATGCGAATTCTCTGAAAAGAATCTCTTCGATGCTCATTACGGTGCCATCACCGACGTTTCATAATGTACCCGATACACTGCCGCGTTGATCCTATTTCAGGGAAGAATATGCATTAATTTTGCCCCGCCTTATGCGCTACAGACAGGCATTGCCCCATATTCTTTTTTCCCCCGCGCTTTGTGCATGGGAAAACAATCGAAAGGAGGTCGGGCTGCCGCCCCCGCTCCCCCCGCTTTGCTAGGTAAAAGGTGGTAGGTAGTAGGTAGAAAGGTCAAAGCTGTGCCGCAGACGCCCTTCCGCCGAAGCTTCGGCGGTACGGAATCGGCCTTTTTAGGGCCGATCCGCGGCGCGTGCTTCCCAACAGAGCGTTTCTTCCTAGCGCAAGTTCCGCAGGAAGATCTCCAAAGGAGGTCGGGCTGCCGCCCCCGTGCCCTCTGCTTAATTTTCCTCGCCTACCGGCGGTATCTAGCGCGCCACTTTGGGCGCGCTGGGCGCACGCGCCGGAAAATTCCGGCGCGGGGTTTCGCCTGCGAAACCCTGGCCTAACTTCCTCCTTCCTCCTTCCTCCTTCCTCCTTTTTCCTTTTTCCTAGACACAAAAAGGGGCCCGCAGACGCAGTCCACGGGCCCCTTTTGTGTCTATTTGCCGTTCCAGTCTTCGATGCGGAAGGGCACCACGGCCTTGTCGGCCATGCGTTTGGCGGGAGTCATGATTTCGAAGAGCTCCTTGAGGGAGACGGTTCCCAGGCAGGTATTGCAGTCACCGGCGCCGTAGTAGATGCGTAGGGTATCCTGGTCGTCTTCGAGGACGGCTCCGCAGGGGAAGACGGTGTCGTTCACCCAGGTATCCTTGGCGTGGGTCTCGTAGGGTGCCTCGGCCACGATCAGGGGCTTCTTGGTGATGGCGATGAGCTTGGTGGGGTCGTCGAGATCGAAGAGTGCCGCGCCGGAGGTATAGCGCTTGAACCAGGTGTTGCCGACCAGACAGGGCATTGCGCGATCGGGATCCTCGTCAACTGCATGGAAGATCAGCAGCCAGCCCTTCTCGGTGCGAATCGGCGGTGCGCCGGCACCGATCTTCTTGTTTGCCCAGGGGACATCCTCGCAGCCCAGGAAGAGATCCTGTTCGCCCCAGTATGCCATGTCGGGAGAGAAGGCATACCAGATGTGGAAGGGATCGCCCCACTGGTCGGAGGGACGCTCCAGACGCATGTACTTTCCGTTGATCTTTTCCGGGAAAAGCACCATGTTGCGCTGCTGCGGAATGCCCAGATTCACGATGTCGAAATCCACGCCCTCGCCGCGCCAGCGGGCGATGCCGGGGCGCTCGGAGTGCTGGTTTTCGAAGCAGAAGGTCAGGTAGAGCTGGTCCTCCAGCACCGTGAGGCGGGCGTCGACCACCCAGGGGAGGATGGTATCGCCGTAGTGCACACGCACCAGGTCGGGGAGCATGTCGAAGTGGATGCCGTCATCGCTGAAGCCCAGGCCCGTGCCCATGTTGAGCGCGGGACGGGAGTAGTCCGGCGCAAAGAGATCGATGCGGGGAGCGATGATGTACTTCCCGTGATAGCGCGCCACGCCGGCGTTGAAGGCGAAGGAGGCGGGGTAGGGCACGTCGTTCTTGGTCAGTAGCGGGTTTCCTGCATAGCGGTGGAAGATGGGGGAGCTATGCAGCTCGCCGACGTGCTGTGGGAGGTCTTTGAAGGGATTGTGCATGGTGTGTGGGGGATCGTGTGGGACTCGGATACGGAAGAAAAAAGGAACCGCCGCAGAATATAGCCCCTGCGGCACGGGAGAAAAACCGCCGTCTCCCTAGAAAATGCGCGTTGCGGCAACGGGGAATCGCTGCCTACGCCTGGGCGGGGGACTCGCCTTGCTCTTGCTGCAGGCGTTCTGCGCACTCTTGGCAGACGCCCCAGAGGCGGTATTCTGCGTGGAGCTGTGCGAAACCGGGGATCTGCGCGGGCTCGGGGAGTTTGGGCAGGGGGAAATCCAGGATTTTTCCGCAGTGGACGCAGATTGCGTGTCCGTGATCGGCGGCATTGCTGTCAAAGCGCGCATTGAAGATCTTGTCCATGCGTGCGGCGATACCGAAGTCCACGAATTCGGAGAGGATCCGGAAGACGCTTTCGCGGGTGATGGAGGGGATCTTCTTTCGGACGGCCTCCCATACCTGGTTCACGGAGGGATGCGTCTCGTTGCCCTTTAGAAATTGATAGACCGCGCGGCGCTGCCGGGTGCACTTGCAGCCGTGGGATACGCATAGCTCGCGGAATTCCGTCTCGTTTTTTGTGATGTGGCGCATGAAAGCCCTCAATCCTTTATATCGTTGCGCCCCCGCACACCGCGGCCTCCGGAAACCACCGGAGCTCCCCGTCGGGGGTCGCGGCCAGAATAGCGTCTGTGGATGGGCGGGGAAACCGCGTTAATATACCCCGATTCCTCCAAAAAAAGGAACCCTTTAAGAACACCGCATTTTACGGTGGAATCCCACCGTCGGGATGAGTTCCGCAATGACTGTCATTGGGTGTCTGGGGGATGCGTCCTTGGGGATATATTTTCCGAGTCGCCCGCAGGAACCCTGTTTTTTGCGAAAAACGGGCAATAAAGTGGTGTGGAAAACCGTTTCTGAACTTGTCCAAACGACGAACTGCCGGCCGTCGGCGTGCCTCTCTTTGGGGGAGGGTGCGCGGAGTCGGTTCACCTATTTTACGAAGGGCACCCTTCATGGAAGCGCAATACACTCGCGGGAGCATTCCCGCCATGATGCTGAAGACCGCCGGCGCCATGCTGGCCAGCACATTGTCCATGTCCGGCTACAACATCGCCGACACCTATTTCGTGGGGCAGTTGGGCGGCAGCGAGCCCCTGGCGGCCATGGGCTTCACCTTCCCCATCGTCATGCTGGCGGGATGCCTCTTCGGCGGCTTCGGCGGCGGCTGCATGGCGCTGATGGCGCAGGCGCTGGGCGCACGGAAGGAGGAGGAGGCGCGGCTCACCGTCTCCAGCGGAATGCTCCTCATCGCACTCATCGCGTGCGTGGTGGCGGCCGTGGGACTCCTTTTTGCATCGCCCCTGTATACCATGCTGGGCGCACAGGGCGAGACCCTCCGCCAGCTGGAGGGATACATGACCATCTGGTTCCTGGGATGCGTTACCGCCGCCATCGCCATGCCTGGAAACCACCTGCTTATCGCCGCAGGAAAGCCCATAATCTCCTCTCTCATGACCATCCTGGGACTGGTGATCAACGTGGTGCTGGATCCCATCTTCATCTTCGGCGGCGAGGGCGTCGCGCGCTTTGCGGAGGGACTGCCCACGCTGATTGGCGCGCCCCTGGAGGCATTGGCGCACTGCCTGGCCTTCCTGCCCGCCATGGGCATCCGCGGCGCCGCACTGGCGACTGTCCTCTCCCAGGCGGCATCCGCATTCCTGCTACTGGCGCTTCTGCATCATCTGGGACTCCTTTCCTTCCGGCCCATTCCACTGCCGACCCTCCTGCGCAGCTGGGGACGCCTCGCCGGATACGCCATTCCCTCCATCTTGGGAATGCTCCTGGTCCCCGTGACCAATGCCATCACCACCCGTGTCACCGCCAGCTTCGGAAATGTGATGGTGGCCGCTACCGCTGCCGCATCCCGGCTGGAGACCGTGGTCTTCGTGATCCCCATGGCATTCGGAATCCCCCTGATGTCCATCATTGCACAGAACTATGGCGCGAAGCTCTATAGCCGCGTCCGATACGCCTTCCGGTTCGCCTCGCTCTTCGCATTCTCCGTCCTGCTGGCGGCCGCAGTCATCCTGGTCTTCGTGATCCCCTACGTGGCGGCGCTCTTCACCCCGGAGGCCGATGTACAGGCCATCGTGGTGGAATACATGTATATCATCCCCTGGGGATTCGGACTGCTGGAGCTCACGCGATACGCGGGCTTCGCCCTCACCGGCACCGGACACCCCAAGCGCGATGCCATCCTCAAGGCCGGACGACTCCTACTGCTTCTGATCCCACTCTCCCTCCTGGCGGGATATCTCCATTGGCGACAGGGAGTCTTCTACGCCCGACTGGTCACCGACCTCGTCGGCGGAAGCCTCACTTGGGGATGCGCCGCGTGGGTCCTTCATAAACTTCCCAAAACCGACGGCGAATCCGCGGAGTAGTACTTTGCCGTTCAGCGGCGGGCGGCAAGGCACCCACGACGCTCTTCCACCGCTGGGTGGGGTACTATTCTTTCTCCTTCATTCGTATTTTGCGGCGCAATATGGCGCCGCTTAGCGCACGCGCCGGTAAATTCCGGCGCGGGGTTTCGCCTGCGAAACCCTGGCCAAACTTCCTCCCTCCTCCTTCCTCCTTCCTCCTTTTTTGAAAATTGCGTTACGCAAGCAGTGCATCTAATAGATCGGGGACGTTGTCGGCTACTGTAAGCAGGGAGCGATATTCTTTCGTGGTGTAGCCGTCGAGGATGGAGCGGTCCAGCAATTGGAGCACGCCATCATAGTATCCCAGGAGATTGAGTACGCCGATGGGCTTCGGAGTGCGTCCGTGGAGCACCTCCACCTTCTCCTGCTCCAAGGCATCGAAGAGCTCGTCCCAAGTGCCGAAGCTCCCGGGCATGGTGATCACCACATCGGCGAGCTCCAGCATCTTGCGCTTGCGCTCCAGGATATCGGGGGTGACGTAGGTCTCGGTGAGACCATTATAGAGGAATTCCGGGGGGAGGGTCTTGGGAAAGACCCCGATGGCACGGCCGCCATTCTGGAGGACGGCATCGCATAGCACCGTCATGGTGCCCTCATGCGATCCCCCGTAGACCAGATCCAGACCCCGACGCGCGATCTCCTCGCCTAACTGCTGCACCGCCTGCACATAAAGCACATTTTGCGGCATCGTAGCACCCAAATACACCAAAACACGGTGGGGTTTAGTAGGGGCGGAAGAGTTCGTAGTCATACAAAAAAAGGAGGAAGGAGGAAGGAGGAGGGAGGAAGTTAGGCCAGGGTTTCGGCTCGCCGAAACCCCGCGCCGGAATTTACCG
>CAZMWS010000086.1:0-8317 GCA_964570085.1 uncultured Lentisphaeraceae bacterium
GAAAACGACAGCGTCTCCATCGAACCCTTGAAGAATAATGTCTTCTACATTGACTTTGCTACGAAGCTCTCTAAAGAAGACGACACTGAAGAAGTGAAGGCAAGTGACTACAACTGCTATGCTAGCCTCTGGGCGGAACCCGTGGAGGCCGCAAGTGGCGTGAATGTCCCCTTTGCCGCTCGCATTTGTCTGGAGCTTTCTTGGCCCGCGGAAGTGCCTTATGAGAAGCGCCAGACCCGGGAGTTTTCCATGGAAGTCTTCAAGGCGTACTAGCACAGGAGGAAGGCACAATGAAAACCAATCGCAAAAACGCCTTTACTCTGGTGGAAGTGCTGGTAGCCGTGGCCGTGCTGGTCATCATGATGACCTTCATCTTCCAGTATACCGCCTCCGCTCAACGGCTTTGGGCCGTGAATACCGCACGCACCGAGATGTCCGCTCAGGCAGATGCACTCTTCCAGCTCCTGGAAGAGGATCTGGGTTCCATGTATGTGGTCCAGAAGGACGAGGAAATCGATGCCCAGGCGGGATGGTACTGCTGCCATAAGAAGGTAGGTGGTAGTAACAATGATACATACGCCTTCCCGATTAATGAAGACACGGGGAAAAAGCTCACTGGGTATAACCTTCTGGACTTCTGCTTCTTCACAGAGGACCCCGATCCGGAGTCCACGGGTGCGAATACTCACGCCACCGTCTATCCCGTCCGCTATCACTTCGACTACGAGGAGCCCGGCGAGATCTACGAAGAAGGCCGTGGAAAGCTCTATCGCTACGTGGATGAAAAGCGCCAGTGGGATAAGGTGAGAGACAATTTCATGCCGTACTTCGGCTTTCTCGACGAGGAAGACCCAAATGCGGAGTACCGTGGAAGGGATCCTGAGAACTACGCAAAGACCCCCGATACTGATGCCGAAAAGGAGGAGTTCCTTATAGCTGAAAATGTTAAGTCCGTTCGGATCTATTCCGATGCCGCTGTGGATGAAGAGGCAATAACGGGAATTCCTTATGGCGAATGGGACGAGGAAATAGAGGAATATGTTTCCAAAAAGGAAAACCAGAAGGTCTTCCGCAAGAAGCCCTCTTGGTTCCGTGTGGAGATCACTCTCTCCGTTCCCGAAAATCTCCGGAATGGCGCTACAAAAGACGAGAATACCGACCGCTCCTTCTCTCGCGTCTTTCAGCTGGATCAATAAATCCGATCGACAATTTCTCTACTCTCTTGCGAATCCATTGAAGGGAATCTTCCTCTTTCGATGAATTCGCCTGTTTCCGCAAATTCCTTTTTTTTGCTTCCTTCTTGAACAATAGCTGACAGAACCTCAGTTGACGCGTTGGCGCCACAGAGGTCTGTCCCTCCCATATAACATTGTCTTCCGCTATGAACTCCATCCAGAACAATGCCAATGAGCGGGGCTCCGCCATTCTGATGGTGCTGGGGCTCCTGTCCCTCCTCCTGGTCATGGCACTCATCTTCGCCGTCACCAGCCGGAATGCACAGATTGTGGCCGATGCCAATGCGGATCAGACCCAGGCGAAGCTGGTCTCTCAAAGCGCCCTCACCCGCGCTACAGACGCGCTCTTCTTCTTCCAGAATAAGGGGAATCTCCTGCAAAGTGATGATCTGGAAAAGTCCATGCCGGAGAGTGATATGAACATGAGCGACATGCTGGATCAGTCGCCTCATCGGACCGGAGAAAATTTGGGAAACACGGATCCCAAAGCGGATATGTTCTATGGAACGGCTGGAACGGTGGATAATGACGACCCCATTCAAGGTCTGCAGCCCTACGTGGGATATGTAGATGCCACCAACGAATGGAATGGCCTTGCACTCTATGGCGAATTTAACCAGGATGGTTTTGCCAGTGTTCCTTTCAAGTTGGTGACAAAATCGACGGGCGCGACCAAGAATCCCTATCAGGCCATTTACTACAGCCATGAGGATGATTCTTATGACGAGGAAGGCGAGAAGTCGAGTTTCTCAAACTTTGAGTACAAGATCCGAAAGGAGAATAGCCTCTTTGATATCATTTCCAAGACTCGCCTAGGAAAGGCTTATCGCGCGGCGTCCTCCTCGGATCCCGATAATGCAGAGGAGAAAATTGAAGACGGCACCAGCGATGACCAGTTTGCTAAGCTTCTGAATGACAAGGATAATCTGTCCAAGCAGCTCCAATTCCGGGAAGAAAAGGACTCCGATGGCCATGTCTCTCAGCGTTTGGGATTTGTCGCTTTCGTGGATGGCCCGAAGTTCGATTTGAACCAGATCGTGGCCTCTAAGATGGATGGTGATGCGGGTGAACCGTATGTGCCGTGGGTCTTCTCGGAATTTCGCGACAGTTGGGCGGTGTGGTACAAGCCAGTTACCGGGGATCCCGGTAAAAGTACTTTTTTGGATGGATCATCAAATGCTTCGATGATGTATGCGGATAGCGCATTCGCTGTCATGGGGTATAAGTATAGCGGTACTACTGGTCGACCGTCTGAACTCGTGAATAACCTTGTGGAGGAAGAGACTGTGCAGTATGGTCTTCATCCTCAGGAATTGCGCACTCGTGAGAAGAATGGCGAGGCGGTCTATGCCAAGGACTCTGTCCTTAAACGCAAGGATAAGGATGTGCCTCCCAAATGGTTCTCCTATGATCAGTTACTGCCGTCGGATGATGACAATCCGAGCCAGGAGCTCGAGGATGTGAAATCCGCATTCTTGAAGGATATTTATACCCTTTCGCTGGCCTCCGGCACAGAGGATAGGGAATACCGTTTTAATGGACGCTATACGAGTTTCGAACAGATGAAAGAGATTGCCGAGTCGGAGGTCGATCAACAACGCGGTGGTGGCCAGGGAGAAACGCGGAAATACTTCCTTCGCAAGATTGATTTGGCTTGGCCAAAAGCCGATTATTTTCCAAAAGAACTTCATCTGTGGCAGGATCACAACTATTATTGTGGGGGAGACGTACGGAATACTTGGGATGAATGGGCAGAAGAACTTTATACTCGTAGAGGTACATCTTATCAATACACTTTTACCTACAATGAGCTTTTTGAGGCATTCTGTAGGCAATGTCTAGGACTGCATTACGATGTCAGTGACTCTAACCGCTACCTGTTCAAGGGATCAGCGGGGGAGGATTTGACTCAGGAAGTCCTGGCTAACGTGATAGATGCCTGTGATTCGAACAACGATGTGTCATATCACTGGGATGTAAATATAGGAAGTAGTATTGGTGCCAGTGACACTATAAGCGAGCCTTCGTTCTGTGGCAACGAGATGGGTGTCCCCGCCGTTATGGGCGTCAATGTCACCGTAGGAATGGACTCCACGAAGGACAAGCTGTCTTCCACGGTTACGACACGGCAGTTCGAGAAGTCAAGCCGTGGTGGTGGCGGCAGGGGCGGGGGCGGCACGCAGTATGTAAGCATTCCTACTTTCTCTTTTGATGTGGATGGAAGCAGGAGTACCATGAGCGCGTATTACAATCCCAAGGTGACGCTGAATCTGCAGAATCTGCTGAATGAGGATCAGCTTTCAAGCCACAAGAAGTTCCGCGTCATCCTGAAAGGAAAGATCGCTTCTGCCTTGAAAGTGAAGCAGGTGACGATGCAGTATGATGCCACTGGCATGGGTGGTGGCGGCAATCCCCCCTGGAGTGGCGGTCGTGGTGGCGCTTCCCTGGATAATAGCGATTCCTCTACGAGTGTCGCTTCTGTTGGTGATGGGAGCGGAGAGAATGCGTCTGTGATGGTTGCGTCTCTGGCGACGGCAACGACCGATGCCGCCATCTCTACCGCTGATGCAGGCGATCATCAGACTCGTCAAGCGGGTCCTGGTGGTCCCGATGGCCCTGGTGGTCCTGGTGGTCCCGATGGCCCTGGTGGTCCTGGTGGTCCCGATGGCCCTGGTGGCCGGAATAATGGCCAGTGGGTTGCGAAGGTCACGAATGGCCTTACTGGCTTTTCTACGACGTATGACTTTGTGGAGTGTGCCGATACTGCGGTTTCCTTGTATCCTGAAACCTTGGGGACCAATCAGTACCTCTATGGCGCAAATGGGTTGGCAGGTACTTCTTCCAACTACGGCGTCACCCCCGGTGCGGAGGATAGCACTGTCGTTCAAGCCCTTTTGAATACCGCCGAGGAATTCACATTTGACCAGACGATCAATTTAAGCGGCACAGATGTGGAGGATCTCAATGCGTTGGAATACAAGACCATTGAGCTGGATATGGGAAATTTCTCCTTCTATAGCAGGAAATTGCCTACGCAAAATAATGGCTACTCTCCTTATCGCTATACAACGGGGTCTACTCCCGTCTTCTACTATCCCACGGGCACAGTTCTTGCGGTTCGTCTTGATGAAATCGTCATCATGGCGCAGGACGATGTAGGTGATAAGAAGATGTCCGATATCGTCTACGCCGATGCCCCCGCGGATTCTTGGAGCATTGCGGCGGGTGGCTTGGACAACGAGGGCTTCCAGGAGTTGAATAGCAAGCCATTTGATGATTTCTTCACGAGTGTGCCCGTTAATGGCATGCTCTGCAAGGATCCTCGTATGAATCATAGGAGCAAGGCTTGGAAGTGGCTGAGCGACAATGATGATCCAGACAGTACGGTGTTGGCTGACCTTATAACCAACTCGGGCACGAAGGTGGATCGTCAATCTCATAATGTCACAGGTCTCGGGACTTACAATTTCACTGTCACGAAGAACGACTACAAAGCCTGGTGTGACGATGAATTTGTGTCGAAGGGTTGCTGGCAGCTCATGGAGGACAATTTGCGGAATGCGGATCCCGCTGTAGAGAAGGACTGGGAGCCCGACTTTACGCCTACCACTGGTTCAACTGCGGATCACAAGATGGGGGCGGTCCTTTCTACCGCAGTGCGTCTCAATGCGCCCTTTACCTCTCTCTGGCAGGTGGGATCCATCTTCCGCGGCGAAATCGGTCGGACGCTGAATCTGAAGAAGTTCGGAACCGAAGACGATGAAGACAGCCCCGATTACGGTGTCATTACCCATCTGTACAAGGATGGCGATGCCTGGCTTCTGGACTACGTGAATTTGACGACAATGGGTCCTGAATGGGGCATCCGTGGCAAGTTCAATCCCAACTGCTTCAACAAGGGTAGCTACCGGTATCTCTTTGCCAACATTCCTGCGAATGAGGATGCCGGCGAGAGCTGGATCTACCGCCCCGGTGACTACAGTTACCCCGATGATGTAACCCGAAACACCTACTTCCGGGATTTCGTGGGCGGGGAGGCTCATGGCAGTTACGTGGATCTGGAGGACAAGGTCTTCCGCTTTAGGGACGAGAACATTTCTGAAGATGATGGAGAAGGTCGCACGGCTTCGCAGAATGCGCGTCATCACCAGTCCTGGAGCCCCATCCAGTCCTTCTTTAACTTCATCGATGTGGATGGCGCCACCAGTTCGGAGAGATCGAATCCCACAACAGTCGTGCAGTGCAACGACCGCATGGCGGAGTCCCTCATTGGGTGTACTGCCGGGTTGCTCTCCACGCGCTATGAGACCTACACTGTCATTGCGGTGGGTCAGAGTGTAAAGTGGCTGGAGGACATGAAGACGCCTTTGGAGAACTTGTCCGGTGAGGCGCGCGATGCTTTCCTGAAGCAGCTGACCAATCCCATCCAGCTGAAGGACGGCGAGTGGTACTCCATTCTCTCCACCCAGGTTCGACTGGTCACCCTGGTGCGCGACTGCTGGTTCGGCACCTTCAAGGTCGCAAAGACCCAACTCCTTTACCCGTAAAAGCAATCCTTAACCCATCCTTCTCCACTCCCCCGCGCCGGAGGGACATGCTTCTCTCTGGCGTCGAGCGTGGAGAACCGAAGCCCTTTTCTCCCCTCTCTCCCCATGAAGAAGCACGCATTCACACTCACGGAGCTCCTGGTGGTCATTGCCATCATCGTCATTTTGGCCGGAATGGTCATTGGCGGGATGGGCTACGCCAGCCGCCGCGCCGATGACGCTAGGACCCAGATGGCACTCCAGACGCTGACGAAGGGACTGGAGCAATTCCGCTCGGAGCGGGGCTTCTTCCCTCCCTGTCCAACAGAGCAGGAGGTCAAGTTTCTGCGGGACAGCGACGGACTTAAATTGAAGCTCGGAGACGCAGTATACAAGTTCTACGACAAGCAGAACAAGAAGGACTACCTCCAGCTGGAGAATCTGGAGACGACCGAGACCACCTTTGATGACGCCTGGGATAACGCCTTCCGCTACAAGTGCCCCGGCTCCCATAACAGCAAGGGCTTCGATCTGTGGTCCTACGGTCCCGACGGAAAGTCCTCCACTGCTGACGAGCAGGTGGACGACGTCACCAACTGGAGCGTGGCGCCCTAACGAATTGCGCTAGCTTAGCGTCTAAAAAACACACTCTTCCCCCATTCGCCGCGGGGGGCTCTCGAGCGGCGAGTCCTCATTCCCTAGATCAGCATACGATCCAACCATCCATACCTCTCCCTCCATACCACCATGAATAGAAAACACTTCACCCTGACGGAACTGCTGATGGCAATCGGCATTATCGTCATTCTGGCGGCCCTCGCCATTCCGACCAGCATCTCCGCCATCAAGAAGGCGGAGCGCACCAAGGCGCAGTCCGAGATGACTACCCTGCTGGAAGCCCTGAAGAACTACGAGACCACCTACGGCGTCATACCCGTGAAACAGCTCCTCGGCGCGAATAACGACGGCGAGGTGCCCCGTGCCAAGAACGAGGATAACGAAACTGCCCAAGAGTCTGATACCTACACGAAGCTCATCAAGATTCTCCAGGGAGAGAACATGGAGCTCTCCGGCAAGAAGCTGAATCCCCGGAAGATCAAGTTCCTGGATGTCCAGGAAAACACCGAGGGCGCCTATCTCGATCCCTGGGGCTACAAATACCACATCGTCCTGGATGGCAACTACGACGGCAAGATCGACTTGACCGGCGGCGACAAGATCCCCGGACTGGGCGACGGCAGTAGCCTCCACCAGTCCATCATCATCTGGTCCGAAGGACCCGATGGCGACAAGGATGAAGTGTCCGACAACCTCTATTCCCTGCCTGTCCTTTGGGACAAGGACACGGAAGTGTGGCAGCCCGAGACCCACTAACGGAACCCCTTTCCCTACGACTTTACGCACTATCGTCTAGCGAATCATAACATAAGGAACCATTGCCATGAAAAAGAACTCCTTTACCCTTATCGAGCTGCTGACGGTGATCGCCATCATCGCCATCCTCGCGGGACTCCTCCTCCCCGCTGTGGGACGCGCCCGCGCCACTGCCCAGAAGACCGCCTGCTCCAATAATTTGGCGCAGCTGGGAAAGGCCGAGCTCATGTTCTCCACCGATAACAAGAACAAGACCGTGCCCTCTGAAAAGATCAACGAGAAATACAACTACGTCTACGCCCTCTGGGACTACCTCGGCGAGAGCGACAGGATCTTCCTCTGCCCCGTGGATCCTAACGAGGATGTCGAGGAAGAGTGGCAGGTCTCCAAGAGCGACAAGAAATTTCTTCTTCATTTCAGCTACCTGGTCAATGGCGCTCCCGGCGGTGCCAAGTTCGGCGTGCACTGGAGCAGCAACAACACTGAGAAATACACCGAGGCTGTGAAGAAGTGGAAGCCCGTCAGCAACATCAAGGCGCCCTCCCGCACCATGAGCCTCGCCGAAGGCGGACTGAAGCAGGACAATTACCCCGGCATCTACGGTGGCGTTGCGTATCAAACCGAGGTAAAAGACACCGATTTTAAGTCCTTCACGGAGGGAAGCAACGCGGTGGTCAACATCAACGCCCACGGCAACGCGGCCAACTACCTCTATGTGGATGGCCACGTGGAGACCCTCAATAACGAGGAGATCGAGGATCAGTTCGTAGACGACAACGGCGGCTCCTGCTGGGTCATCGAGTAAACCCTAGCATTGTAAAACGCAAAGGGCCCCCGCGCGCGATTTCATCGCACACGGGGGGCTTTTGCGTTAATGAGGAATGAGGAGTTTGAAAAAAGGAGGAAGGAGGAAGGAGGAAGTTAGGCCAGGGTTTCGCAGGCGAAACCCATCGCCGGGAAGACCCGGCGATTGCGCCAAGCGCGCCCGAATTGGCGGCCAGTACCGCCGTGTAGGCGGAAGAGCGCCTGCGGCAGGCGTTTAGGATAGGGCGGGATATTCAAAGGACAGGGGGCAAGCCCCCCGCACCCCCCCGAATACAAATCCCATGGCACGCGCCGCTGCCCTAGGGCCAAAGGGGCGGGGACTGTACCGCCGGTAGGCGGAAGGGGGCCTGCAACGCC
>CAZMWS010000087.1:0-5662 GCA_964570085.1 uncultured Lentisphaeraceae bacterium
TGAGGAGTGCGCACGTGGAAGACGATCTGGGTGTGGTCACCCACGACCTTGGCGGAGGCGGGCAGGCTGGTGATGTCGGCGATGGTCAGCTCGTCGTTGAGCTTCAGGCCGCTGACGTCGACCAGGATGACCTCGGGGATGTCGGCGGGAGCGACCTCGAGTTCCAGCTCGTGGATGGTCTGCTCCAGCTGGCCGCCCTCGCGGAGACCCTCGGGCTCGCCCTGGGGCTCCACGGGCACCATCACGGTGACCTTCTCGCCGGCGTGGACCTCCTGGAAGTCCACGCTCAGGGGCTGGTCATTGATGGCCTTGTACTGGACGGCCTTGACGATGGCGTTGTGCTTGCCCAGGCCCTCGATGTCCAGGGCGACCATGCCGGCGTGGTGCTCGATCTGCTGCACCTGCGCCAGGGAGATCTGGAAATGCAGGTTCTCGTTGCCGGCGGAGTAGATGACCGCGGGGACGAAGCCCTGCTTGCGGAGACGGCGGGAGGCGTTGCTTCCGAATTCGTCACGCTTGGTGGCGGTCAGAGAGATGGTGTTGCTCATAAGTCTAACAGATGGTTTGGGTTATGGGTAGTAGAGAAAAGACGTTCAACGAAAGGGATTTCGCCGTCGCCCGGACCGTCAAGGACCGCGCTCCTCCCGGAGAGGAAAAGGCGAGGCGGGCGTAAATTGGGGTAATATAGCATGGATATTGGTGTTTCCTCCGGCGCACGGGGGAAAAACACACCATTCCCGGACCCCATTCCGGGAGACATCCCCAGGATTTATAGGATCTCCAGGCTACTCCTCCTCCTGGGGAGTGTCTTCGGCGCCGCGCTCGGTCTGCTTGATCTTGGCGGAGAGCACCGCCAGGCCACCGGCAATCACCTCGCGCTGGACGATGACGCCGGGCGGGACCTGCAGGCAGACATTGGCGAAGTTCCAGAGATATTTGATGCCCAGGGAGACCAGGATGTCGCAGGTCAGCTGGGCGCCCACTGCGGGGACGCACAGGATTCCCACTTTCGGGGGATCCGCCTTGAGGCGCGTCCGGATCTCCGCAATGTCGTGGATCCGGAAACCGTGGACCAGGTGACCGATCTTCGCGGGATCTGAGTCGAAGACCGAGGTGATCCGGAAGTGGTACGCCTGGAAATCCGTGAAGCCCAAAAGCGCCGTCCCCAGGGCACCCGCGCCCACCAGCGCCGCCGTGGAGGGCTTGTCCCACCCCACAAAACGCAAAATCGCGTCAATGAGCTCGTTGACGCGGAAACCATGGCGGCGATTGCCACGCAACCCCGTCATGGCCACATCCTTGCGCACCAGAATGTGCGGAATGTTCATGTATGCCGCCAAATCCGCACAGGAGACCCACTCCTCCCCCGCAATCTGCATGCGCATCAGTCGATGCAGGTAGGTGGGCATGCGACGCATTGTCGGTGTACGGAGGAGTTTCATGGCGGTTTGGGGGTGAGGCGACACGGTGAAGAAGACAACAAGGCGGATACGACGGGAAAAGATCGGCGTGCGCGCGGCGGGGGGCTGCCGGGGACGTTCATTGTGTAATGCTCCTAATATATCATCCCGGAAGGGGACTTTCTTCTGGCGCAACCGGCGAGGGCGGTTCCGATTACATTACGGGCGATTCCCTTTTTCTATGGGGGCTTTGGGGGGAGGGCGGCGTTGATGTGTCGTCCGAGTCTTGTTTTTCCTTTTGCGTGTCGTCAGCGTCGAATTCGAGGAGTCTTCTTCCATGCGTCGTCTGCTTCTTTCCATCTTTGGTCTTTTGTTGTTTGCGGGCGTGTGCCTTGGGCAATCCCGGGAAGCGCGTCAGATCTTTTTGAATCCGGTGTTAGGGCAGTCCATTCCGGTTCCGAAGCCCGCGCCCTCTCCCTCTCCTGCTGCCGACTCTTCTTCTGCGCCGGTAGTCGTGCCGATGGATGCGGAGTTTGATCCGCATTTGTCTTTAGGGGGCGGTCTTTCCTCGGGATACATCCGGGATGGGTGGTGTGAGAACTCCTCGCCGGTATTGGGCTTGCAGGCGGAGTTCATGGAGGGCGGCATGTATGTGGGGGTGCGTTCCACCTACGACTTTTCTGGCAAGGCGGGTCGTCGTCGGCACTTCCAGGACAGCCGGCTTTATCTGGGATACTCCATGCCCTTCCGGGAAACCGGCTCCCTGGGACCCGTCTCCGTGGACATTTGCTGGACCTATAATACCTATCCTGGCCACTCTGAAGAGAACTCCGGCTCTCTTTCCGTGGGATTGAATCTGGAGGAGATCTGGCGGAGTGGCCGGTTTGTGGTGACGGGTGGAGTCACCCTGGAGCATAACTATGGCAAGAACGAGACCTTCGTTGCCACGGAGGCGGCGTGCCATCTCTCTTTGGCGGAGGAGGGCGCACTCCAGTGGGAGAATGCCCTGGTGCTTTTCTGGGGCGATAGTGACCGCATGCGCCGCATGACCGCATCTGAGAATGCCGGAAATGCGCTGTATACCCTGCTGTGGCGTAGCGCGCTCCCTTGGGATTTGGGGCACGGCTGGTCGGTGACTCCCTACGCGGAGATCCTCTTCCATCCGGATCGGCGGGCGCGGGATGCAGCCCGCGAGGATGCTTTCAACTCCGCGGCCACCGCGCTGGCGGGAGTGCGCATCTCCTACTTCTATTAAGCGTGTAATCGCGAGGTTTTGGGAGGATCTGAGATATCATGGAGGAATTCGCGGGAGTCGGAGAGACAGGACACCAGGACGGACAGCCCTACTGGCGTAGAAACCTGACGGTGCTGTGGTTCTCCCAGTTCGTCTCGCTGTGCGGATTCTCCATGTCCGTGCCCTTCGCGCCCTATTTTCTGCGAGAGCTCTCGGAGGGCGCCAGCGAATCCCGTGTGAGGCTCTATGCGGGACTCTCCTCTTTGTTGACGCAGCTGGCCTTCGCCATCATGGCCCCCATCTGGGGGATGTTGGCGGATCGCTTTGGCCGCAAGCGCATGGTGTTGCGTGCCGCGGGCATGGGTGCCGTGGTGCTGGGATGCATGGGGCTCTGCCAGGAGGTCTGGCAGTTCTTGGCTCTGCGCTTCCTCCAGGGGTGCTTCACGGGCACCATCGCCGCCTCCACGACCCTGGTGGCCTGCTGCACGCCGCAAAAGCGGCAGGGATACGCCCTGGGAATCCTCTCCAGCTCCGTCTACTCCGGGGATATGACCGGATTGCTCCTGGGGGGAGTGCTGGCGGGGCGCTTCGGATTCCGGAACTCCTTCCATATCTCCTGCGGACTGCTCATGATCACCACACTCCTGGTGCTCCTGTTTGTCCGCGAGGACTTCACGCCCCTCCGAAAGATGGTGGGGTCGGCGGTTCAGAAGGCGGCAAAGGCCACCACATTTCGTACGACCTGGGCCGTGGTGGTCCTCCCTGCACTCCCCGTGTTGTTGATCTACGGATGCTGCTCTCTGGGACGCCTCATGGACCAGTCCCAGATCGCCCTCTATGTGGAACTGCTCAACGGCGGCGTGGGGTATCCTGGACGCGAGCTCTACACCGGATGGATCATGGGCGCCGGCGCCCTAGGTGCGGTGACGGCTGGATTCCTGCTGGCGCGCTATATCGACCGCCATGCGGCGCGGATGGCGACGCTGATGGGGTTGGGCGCGGCGCTGGCGGTGCTGGTTATGGCGGCATTGCCCTTCGTTGTGCCCTTCACTCCCCGCGTCTCCCTCTTCGGCATGGGGCAGGCGACGACCTGGGCGGTAGTCGCAATGATCCCCCTGCGTTTCGTCATGATATTCTGCGGCGGTGGCATGGAGCCCGTCTGCACCGCCTGGATTGCGAAGGTCACTCTTCCTGAGAACCGCGGTGCCATGTTTGGGTATGCCCAGGCAGTGCGCTCCATCGGCTCGGGCCTGGGGCATCTGGGGGCGTGCTTTGTGGCGCCGATTTTGGGCGTCAACGCGGTCTACTGGGTGATCCCCGTGGCCTTCCTCATTATGGTTGCCATGGTGGGCGCCTTCAAGGGCCGCATCCAGCGCCGCATCCTGCAGGTGCAACAGGCTATTGGCTGATATTGCCGCTGTTGCGCTCTTCGCCGGCGAAGAATTGTTCGCCGATGAGTGCGGTGAAGAAGGATCCCGTGAAGAGGAGCGGTTCGTCTTGGGGGAGTTGCGCGGGGCTCTCCAGGTCGGGGATGACCTCCCGCACAGGAAGACCCGCCTCTTTTGCGGCGGACTCCAGCTGCGGAAGCGCGCTTCCACGGGGCGTGTGGGGGCTGGTCAGAATAAAGTCCCCCCGCAGGCCCTTCAGACCCTCCACAATGCCACGGACGTCCTTGCCCGGGACACTCCCCAGCACACAGTGGAAGGAGACGCCCGGATAGCAACTCTCCAGCGCCTCCCGTAGACGCCGCGCGCTGTCGCCATTGTGGGCGGCATCCAGAATCACCGGCGGATTTTTGCGGATGCGCTCAAAGCGTGCGCGGAGGCGTGGGGGGCGGAAGGCCTCCCGTTGCGGCGAGAGTCCCAGGAGTCCAACGGCCGTCCAGGCGACGCAGAAGTTCTCTTTGAGATAGGGCGGTGTGGAGGATAGTTGCAGCCAATCCAGGGGACACTCCTCCGGGGACAGTGGCCGATGCAGGGGCGCGTGGAGGCGCGCGGCAGCCTCGCGGACGACCTCTTCCGCCTGAGGGTAGGGCTGTTTCGCCAGCAAGACCGGGGTCCCTTCTCGCAGAATCCCCGCCTTCTCCGCTGCAATCTGACGGATGTCATTCCCCAACAGCGCCATGTGGTCGTAGCTCAAGGGCGTGATGATGGCTAGCTCCTTTCGGCGCGGATAGTTCGTGGAGTCCATTCGACCGCCAATTCCGGTCTCCAGCACTGCGTATTCGGCGCGCATCTTGCGGAAATACTGCAAGGCGAGCACTGTGAAGAGCTCAAAGAGCGAGGGATGCAATCCCGCCTCCCGAACCCTCTGGCACAACGGAATCGCCAGGGATTCCAATTCCTCGTAGGTGGCTAGCCGCCCATTCCACTGGAAACGCTCCCGTACCGTGTCCAGGTGCGGACTGGAAAAGACGCCGCAGGAATGCCCCGATGCCGTGATCAACGCTCCTGTCAGATACGAGGTCGTCCCCTTGCCCTTCGTTCCCGCGACGTGCACCAGTTTCAACGACTCCTCCGGATGACCCGCCGCCTCCGCCAACGGAATCAGCCGCGACAAGTCGTAGTTCGACATGTCGTGCTGCTTCCCCACATCCTTCTCCAGGTCGTAGAATTCCTGGAAGATGCGGAAGAAGGCGGCTTCGCGAGCGGGATCAAGGTCTTGTAGCATGGGTCAAAGAGGAAAATTCGGGGATCTTGTGGGAATGGCGCATAAAGTAATGCGATTCCAACATGCGCTTGAATTAGTACCTAGCAACTAGTGGCGTCTGGTTAGCCTATAGGGTGTCTGCGGCGCGCTTTCGCTGCAGGGGCGACAGTGCCGTACCGTCGGTAGGCGGAAGAAATTAGGCGGGGGACGGGGGCGGCAGTCTCCGTCCTTTGGGTATCCGGCTGGGGAAGGCCCGTCTTGGGGTATTAGCGCTTTCGAAACGGTATCGGTACCGCCGAAAATTTGGGGGAAGCAGGAAGGCGGGGGAATATCCAAAGGACTGGGGGCAAGCCCCCCGCACCCCCGAATTAGTGGCTAG
>CAZMWS010000087.1:5762-8275 GCA_964570085.1 uncultured Lentisphaeraceae bacterium
TAGTGGCTAGCCTATAGGGTGCCTGCGGCGCTGCCGGTAGGCGGAAGAAACATGGCAAAAAAGAAAGACGCCTCATTGGTGGGGATGAGGCGTCCTTTGGGGAAATTCGGATGTGCGTTGTGGTTACTTCTCGGCCTTGAGGGCGGCGATCTCGGCCTCCAGTTTGTCGAGCTTCTCCAGGATCTTGTCCAGCTTTGCGGAGAGGGGCATGTATTCGCCCAGCTTTTCGCTGTGTTCCTTGAAGGACTGGGAGAGTTTTTCGCGGGCTGCCTTTCCTTCTTCCACCAGCTTTGCCTTCAGGTCCTCCTTCTCGCCGGGCTTCACGCCCACCTTTTCCAGGGTGTCCTTTACCAAATCATCCACCTTTGAGCAGGCCACGGAGGCCACGCCCAGACCCAGATTGAAACCCTCTTCCAGAAGATTCAGCATTCTACAATTCCTCCCGGCACTGCGGTACGGTTGCGGTTCAAACTCACGGATGAAACAGTCAATTTTGGAAAACGGAAGAGAATATACCCCGGTTTTCGGGAGTTCTTGTATTTTGCACGGAAATTTTCGTGCAATGCAATGCAGAATTGTTGTTCTTGCCGAAAAAATCGTAGATTTATGGTGTGTTCTGGGTGTGGTTGTCTATATTAGGCGGCATGACGAAACCGAAGTCCACCAATTTGAGCATCCGTCTGGAGATGGAGTTGAAGAAGGATGCGGAGGAGTTGTTTGGGAGTCTTGGCATGAGCCTGACGACTGCCTTCAATGTCTTTTTGCGCCAGTCCTTGAAGGTGCAGGGGTTGCCATTCTCCGTGACGCGTCGTCGCGAGGAGTCCCCTTCTTCTGCTGCTGACGACAAATCGGCGGAGAAATCGGACGAGGAGTCCGGCAAATCCTGATTCGCATCTGTGCTAGAAATGCGAAAAGGCATCCCGAGGTTGGTTCGGGATGCCTTTTTTGTTGGTTCTGGAATTGCCGTATCCGCCCAGTCTGGCGTTTACGGCAGGAGTTTGAGGATTTCCTCGCAGAGGATGCGGAGTCTTGTGCAGTTTTTGGGACCGGTCCTGACGAGGGCTTTTTGGGCGAGGGAGAGATTTTGGAAGACGGGGTCTTTGTAGTCGTAGAGACCGGGTCGTGCGGAGGGGATCAATTCTGGATCGAAGTCGAATTCGGGGATGGCCGCCAGATGTCGGAGTGCGGCGTCCAGGCGTTGCGGGAAGTCATCGGCCTGTGAGTCTCCGGCTTCGCGGAGGAGTTCCTGGAGCTTCGGGGTGGCCAGCTGGAGCCACTTCGCCAGGGATTCGGCAGGGATTGCGGCGAGGGCATTCACCCAGGGCGCGAATCGCTGTTGGGTCGCGGGGGTGGCGGCGAGCCAACCCTGGGCATTTCGTGCGGCATGGAAGGGCGCGAGCGTATTGGGGAATCCTGGCGGGGGCTTCGGGAGCTCTCCCTGGGAGACGGCATCGATGGCCAGTGCCAGATAGCGGAGGAAGCCCTCCTGGGAGAGCAATGCGCGCAGGAGGACGCTTTCGGTCAGTGCCTCGGCGGCCTGGAGGAGTTCCTGGTCGGAGGGGATCCGGTCGTCCACGAGATCCTCGGGCTCCGGGGCGTCCTCTAATGTCGTGGCCACGGGGAGGCCGCTGGCGTCCTCCTGTGGGGCGTCAGCGGGCGCGCCGTACTGTCCGGCGAGATAGCCGTCGGGGGTCCAGGCGCCGGCGGGGGCGCCTGGATTGGGGACGGGTGCGGCATTCTCCTCCTGGGGTGTGGGAGTCTCCTGATGGAGTCGGACCCAGTAGTATCCGCCACCCAAGATAAGCAGGGTGACCAGCGGTGCTAGCAGGAGGAGTGCCTTTCGTGTCATGTGGTGTATTTTTTAGAATTCGATTTCGCGGGGGGCGCGGGGGAATGGGATGACGTCGCGGATATTTGCCATGCCGGTGCAGAAGCGGACCATCCGTTCGAAGCCCAGACCGAAGCCGGAGTGGGGCACGGTGCCGAAGCGGCGCAGATCCAGATACCACCAGTAGGTGGCGGGATCCATGCCCAGCTCGCGGATGCGGGCCTCCAGGACATCCAGCCGTTCTTCGCGCTGGCTGCCGCCGATGATCTCGCCCACCTCGGGCAGTAGCACATCCATGGCGGCCACAGTCTTTCCGTCGTCGTTCTGGCGCATATAGAAGGCCTTGATTTCCTTGGGGTAGTTCATGACGGTGACAGGGCCGTCGAAGATCTTCTCGGCCAGGTAGCGCTCGTGTTCGCTCTGGAGATCGGCGCCCCAGTAGGGCTTGAACTCGAAGGCATCGGCATTCTTCTCCAGCAGCTTGATGGCCTCATCGTAGGTGATGCGGGCGAATTTTGCGGTAGCCAGGCGGTTGAGGCGGTCCCAGAGGCCCTTCTCGATGCGCTGGTCGCAGAATTTCAGGTCCTCGGGGCACTCCTGGACCACGGCGGTGAAGAGTGCGCGGAGGTAGTCCTCGGCCACATCGGCGTTGTCCTGGAGGTCCGCGAAGGCGATCTCGGGTTCG
>CAZMWS010000088.1:0-8159 GCA_964570085.1 uncultured Lentisphaeraceae bacterium
AAAGTCGTGAACATTATCGCGATAATTGGGAATCTTTGGGAATATCGCGATATTCGTGAAAAGTCGGGTGTGGTAGATCCGCGGGCTTTCTTTGTCTAGTCGCATCCGGGGCGTTTTTTTGTGGTCGTCCCGTTGGAAAAGTCTCGTAAGTGGTTTAATTTTAGGGCGCATCCGGAGAATAGGGAGGGGTGGATTGTGCCCTTTTCGGATTCTCTGGTTCTCATCCGTCGCGTCATTCTGGGGAGGCCTCCTGTTTTTTGGTGGGGCTTTCTTGGGAGTGTCGTGTCGGTCGTTCTCTCTCTATCACTCGTTGGAGACTCCATTTGTGGGCACCAATTTCGGAAATTTAGGTAGTCTGGGCGATTTGTTCAAGCAGACTGGTATGGAGCAGCCCTGCCGTACGCGGGGATGCAAGAACATGGTTTCCATTTCCACGGCGCAGGGCATGCTGGGCCGTGCCCAGGGCGGCAAGGGACATGGTGACGGCGGCAAGATGTGCGATTCCTGCTGGGCGTATTTCAAGACCCTGGAGGACAAGCAGGTGCCTTGCTCCAAGCCCGGTTGCAAGAATACCTGGACTTGGAATCGCTATCAGCAGCTGGAGGCCCACGTAAAGGGTCACGACACCCCGCCCCGGGGACTCTGCAACGAGTGCCGCAGCCAGGAGCGCGAAAAGCAGGATCAGCAAATCCCCTGCCGTACCCGCGGTTGCAAGAATACCTGGACCTGGACCCGCAGAATGCAGATGGAGTCCAAGGACGGACGGCCCCCACATCGCCTCTGCGACCAGTGCTTCAGCATCTGGTCCACTCTCCAGGATAAGCAGTTGCCCTGCCGCGTCAAGGGATGCAAGAACGAGATCCTCTGGACCCGCACCAGCCAGTTGGAATGGATTCGTGACGGCAAGAAGCTGGAGAATCCCCCCAAGCGCATGTGCCCCTCCTGCTTCGAGAAATTCAATCTCCTGAAGCCCATCGAGGTCCCCTGCCGCGTGAACGGCTGCACTCATACCTGGACTTGGACGCCCTTCGATCAACTGGAGGCCGCCGTCGATCTCCCCGTTCCCGAACACAGCAAGAAGCCCGCCGACAAGAAGCCCGCCGACGCCGAAAAGGAGAAGGCACCCGAGGTCGCTGCTGAAGCGCCTGCGGTTGAGGCTGTCACCGAGGCTCCTGTTGCTGAGGCTCCCGTTGCCTCCGAGACCGCTCCTGCTACTCCTGTCGCCGAGGCTCCTGCTACTTCTGCCGCTCCCGAGGTGGTCCCCGCGGCTCCTGTTGCTCCTGTGGAGGACAACAATCCGTTGCATTTGACTCCTCCCCGTCGGATGTGCCGGGAGTGCATTGGTTTCTTTGAGAAAGCGAAGGACCAGGAGCAGCCCTGCATGAATCGTGGTTGTGAGGGCAAGTGGGTTTGGACTCGTGCCATGCAGTTGGCGGGTCATGTCCGTGGCCACGAGCAACCCCCGCGCCGGATGTGCGAGAATTGCCAGAAGGAGCTGAAGGCATTGAAGCCGATTCAGGAGCCCTGCCAGGAAGCGGATTGCCATGGCACCTGGACCTATTCTCCCGAGGAGCAGCTGAAGGACCGTCTGCTGAAGCGTCCGCCCCAGGGGCGCCATTGTCCCTCCTGCGAGGCCTTCTTGAAGGAGCACCAGCCACAGGAGCTGACCTGCGAGAAGTGTGGCGAGAAGTTCACTTGGTCTGTCCGTGAGCAGCTCCTGACCTCCCTGGGGACCTTCCATAAGCCCGTCTGCTGCGCGAAGTGCAACACCGAGGACTTGGCGGCGCAGCCGCCCGCCCCGCCGGTGATCATCCCCGCCGCCCAGACCGCCTTCAAGGTGAAGATGCCCGGCGCGGGTCCCTGGTATGACAGCGCAGTGACGCGCGACTGGCCCACCGGCATGACCAACCAGGTCATCGCCCGGATGGAAGCCGTGGAGAAGCGCGTGGTCTTCCTAGGTGACGAGCAAGTGGCTGACGAAGCGGAGACGCCCTCGTTGCCTGCGCTGTTGGAGGCCTCTCTCAATTCTCAGAGTGGAAAGTCCGACGGCGCCTGCGTGTTGAATGCGGGCATCCCCGGCAGCACCACTGCACTCACTCTGGCGCGCATCGGTCGCGATGTGGCGCCCTTCGCGCCCCACGTGGTCTTCTTCTCCTGCGCTCTGGCCGATGCTCTGAAGGCCCGTGAAGAAGAGCAGGGCGCCATGATCGCGCGACTGACTCAGGAGACCGAATCGCTGATTCAGCAGTTGAAGTCCCTGGAGAGTGCACCGCAGGTGATTTGCTGGCTCCCCAATCCCGTCTTCCCGCAGGTCTCTGGGAATTCTGCCTGGAAGGAGAATCAGGATCCCGACGTGCAGCTGGTCAATCGCTACGATTCCATCCTCCGGAATCTGGTGGCGGTGTGCCAGCGCAACGATGTGTCGGTGGCAAATGGCAAGGCCATCTTCGATATGCAGGGTCAGCAGACCGCAAAAGAGAGCATGGCCACCTGGTGCCGTCCCAATGCGGAGGGCTGCAAGGCCCATCTGCGGGCGTTGCTGGAGGCCATGAAGTAAGGCGGTTTTTGCCGCTTCGCCGTTCCATGATCTAGGGCGTTCGGCGGAGCGCTACCCCCATCCCTCTTTTCGCGAAGGCTCTTTGCGGAGAGAGGGAAGAGGGGGGGCGGCTCTGCCGAAAGATCCCTCCCTGGCAGACGCCCTGCCGCCAGGGACACGTTTTTCTAGCTATTTGATTCAGATATGGCCTCCCGGAATGTCATGGACCTGACGGAGGGAAATGTGGGGAAGAAGGTGATCCTCTTCTCCCTGCCTCTCCTGGGTTCCCTCCTGCTTCAATATCTCTTCCACACGGCCGATATGGCCGTCGTGGGACGCTATTCCACCCACCAGGCGCTGGCCGCCGTGGGCGCTACCTCGCCTCTCATTAGCTTGCTCTTAAATCTGCTGGTGGGAATCTCCATGGGCACCTGCGTGGTCTGCGCAAATGCCTTCGGCGCTGGCGACCGGCGCCTCTTGGACAGGGTGATTCACACCAGCATGCTCTTTTCTCTGGTGGCGGGATTCCTTTTGGGGGCGGCGGGATACCTCTGGACGGAGCCCCTTTTGCGCTGGATGGATACCCCCGAGGACGTCATGGCGGGCGCCAAGGCCTATATGCAGATCTTCTTTGTGGGAATGCCTTTCCTACAGGTCTATAACTTCGGTGCCGCATTGCTTCGAGGCGTGGGGGATACTCGACGGCCCTTCTACTATCTCGTCGTCTCCGGCATCCTCAATGTGGTGCTGAATCTCTTCTTCGTGATCTGCATGAATATGGCCGTGGAGGGCGTGGCAATCGCCACCGTGATCTCCGAGGGACTCTCCGCAGTCCTTGTCTGGATCGCCCTCAAGAATACCGGCGACGGCATCTGCCTAGAGTGGCGAAAGCTCTCCATTCATCGCGGAATTCTGGCGAAGATCCTGGTCATTGGCGTGCCTGCCGGAATCCAGGGCGCCTGCTTCTCTTTCTCCAATGTGGTGATCCAGACCGCCATCAATTCCTTCGGATCCCTGGGCGTCGCCGGATGCACCGCCGGACTCATCTGGGAGGAACTGGCCTGGACGGCCTCCTACGGATTCAACCAGGTGGCCACCAGTTTCGTGGGACAGAATCTGGGCGCCGGAAAGTGGGATCGCATTCGGCAGTCCATCTGGTGGTGCGTCTTTCTGGGGAGCCTCTCTCCCGCTCTCATGGGATTGGTCTTCTTCCTCTTCGCACGACCCCTGCTGGAGATGTTCCTTTCCTCCCCCGACGCCATCCCCTGGGGCTACGAACGCATGCAGATCGTCCTGACGACCTACGCGATTTTGGGCGCCATGGACGCCGTCAGCGGCTCCATTCGCGGACTGGGGCGCACTGTGGCGATCACCGTCATCATGCTCCTGGGAGTTTGCGGTCTCCGTGTGCTGTGGGTCCATACGGTCTTCCCCCTGAAGCCCACAGTCACCGTGCTCTTCACCGTCTATCCCATCTCCTGGGCGGCGGCGCTGATCCCCATGGCATTCTACCTCTACTACCTGATGAAGAAAAAGCCCCGCCTGACATTGTAGTCAGTACGGGGCGTGCAGAGGGGGAAGGTAGCTTTTTAGGCGCCTGTGGGGCGCTGGTATCCCTGGAAGTATTGGAGGATCTCCTGGTGGAGAGCGGGGGTATTGCTGGCCAGGATGCCCTGTTGCGGGAATTGGTCTCTGCCGCGGAGATCCGTGACCATTCCGCCGGCCTCCAGGAGCACCGCTATGCCGGCGGCAAAGTCGTAGGGCTTCAGATTCAGCTCCCAGAAGGCATCGAATTTCCCGCTGGCCAGATAGCAGAGATCCATGGCGGCGGAGCCAAAGCGCCGGACGCCACGGGCGGTCAGCGCGATTTTTGTGAAGTAGGGGACATTATTGACTTTGGTCCAGCCGGCGCGCAGGCAGGCGAAACCGGTGGCTAGTACCGAGTGCTCCAGGCTGCCATGGTCCTTCACGTGGATGGGACGGCCATTGCAGTAGGCGCCTCCGCCGATTTCGCCGTAGAAGAGCTCGTCCAGCGCGGGGGCATAGACGGCTCCCGCCAGGGGCTTGCCGTCCTTCCAGAGCCCGATGGAGGTGCACCAGAAGGGCAACCCCTGGAAGTAGTTCACCGTGCCGTCAATGGGATCCACAATCCAGCAGTACGGACTGCCTTCGTCCTGCTTCCGACCGGTCTCTTCGCCATAGAACCCGTAGTCCGGATAGGCCTTCTCCACGGCATCACGAATGAAGCGCTCCGTGGCCTGGTCGGCCTTGGTCACGATGTCACGCGCGGTCTCTTTGCAGGAGACATCGCCCTCCTGCAGATGCGTCTGCATGGACTGCGCGAGCTTGCCGGCCTGATAGGCCAGGCGGGAGAGAAAATCCTGGTATTCCATGGTGGGCTCAGTGGGGGAGGGAGGGGGAGTGGCTGACGCCTGTTTGGGAGGCAATGCCCCGGATAACAAAAAACGCCGCAAAGCAGATCTGCTCGGCGGCGTGAAAATTGGCAATCCCAACGGGAGTCGAACCCATATTTACAGGATGAGAACCTGTTGTCCTAACCATTAGACGATGGGATCCCTGATTGATTCAGGAAGCGGCGTTACTTTAAGCGCATTTCCACGGATTGCAAGCCGCCTCCGCTCTTCTTCAAGAAAATATCGCCCAAAAATGATGGGGAAAGTATGTTTTTCAATTCTCTTCCTCACCTTTGCGATAGAAGATTGAGGTAAAATCGACAGGATACCCCATCTGTTTTGGTGACTACCTCTTTGGAGGGAACTGTTGCTACGCCTTTAAGTCCTTGGAGGAAATGCCATAGTGTAAATGAAGGTCTTGATTAGATGAACTAGAGTTTTTTGGGAGTGGCAGGAGTCTTGTGGAAGGGAAACGGGATGCTAGGGTATAAGTTATGGGACGAGTAGATAGAAAATAGGGTAGAACCGTTTGGATTACAGATTAGGAAGCTTTTTGATGGGAGGGTGGATGCGGGGCGCTTATAAAAAGCAAGTGAAGCATAGGAATGTAGGCTTTCTGAGGTTAGAGAAGCTGCTAGTGAAAGAAAGTTGCTCATCTTCAGTTAATTTTGATTTTTGGGGAAAATGAGGAGGTGATATGATTACACGTGAAGAGGTAGAGAATCTGATGAGGCAACCGGAGTCCTTTCGTGTGGAAAAGACAGTATCCACGACGAACATAGACAAGTTTTGTGAAGCCATTTGTGCCTTTGCGAATGACTTGCCTGATGCTAGGCAAAATGGGTATTTGCTTTTGGGGGTAAGCGATGATGGGAAGTGCTCTGGACTGAGGGTTACAGATGAACTTCAGAAGAAAATTGCATCTATACGAGTGGATGGGAATATTTTACCTATGCCCGTGATGAATCTTCAAGTATTTCAGTTTGATGAGGGAGAGGTTCTGGCGGTTGAAGTCCAGCCTTCTGTTTTGCCTCCTGTGCGCTATCATGGACGCACTTTTGTGCGAATTGGACCACGCAAAGACATGGCGACCCGCGAGGAGGAAGAAATTCTCGCGAGCCGCAGGGGAAATCATTTCCCAACAATGGATAATACACCATGCCCAATGGCCACATTGGATGACTTGGATTTGAATCTATTTGGAAAAAGCTATCTTCCCCTTGCAGTTGCTTCTGAACTACTTGCTGGGGCACAACGCACCCTGGAAGAGTGGTTGGTTTCCTTGCGCTTGTATAGCAGGGCGTATGACTGTCCGACAAATGCAGCTATTCTTTTGGTCGGTAAAGATCCCCAACAGTTTATGCCAGGCGCGTATGTTCAGTACGTTTTATGGGGAGGAAAGGATAACGCTTCCTGTGTACGAAATCAGCGAGTCTTTACAGGGAATCTCTGTTCGCTTCTTCCACAATTGGATACGTTCATTGATATGGCTGTAATTCAAAATCGCCCCATTCCAGTGTCAGCACTTCGGGAGAAGGTCATTTACAACTATCCAAAGTGGGCGGTTCGTGAATTGTTGATGAACGCAATAATGCATAGAGACTATACAGGCAACGCTCCTGTGCGCTTCTATCAGTATCCAGATCGCATAGAGATCATGAATCACGGAGGACTCTTTGGACGCGCAAGACCGGAGAATTTTCCTACAGTCAATGACTATCGCAATCCTGCCATTGCTGCAGCAATGCGCACGTTAGGCTTTGTGAATATGTTGAATCACGGTATTCCGGAAGTGCAACGGCAGCTTCAAGAGAATGGCAATGGAGATGCAGTTTTCTCGTATGACAAACTTACTGTGTTTGAGGCGACCGTGCATCTTTCTGAAAGTTGGTCTGAACAGCAGGGAGAAAAACAAGGGGGGGGGATAAATAGTCAGGATCTGCCTGTAAATCTGCCTGTAAATCTGCCTGTAAAAGTACTAGATTTGCCTGAAAATCTGCGTTTTGTTCTTGAACAGATGTTTAAGGATCCTGGCATTACCTATGATGAATTGGCTACAATGTTGGGCAAACGGCGCGAGACGATCCGTATTTATATCAAGCGACTTAAGGATGAGTTTCATCTTATCAGGCGTGTAGGGTCGGATAAGAAAGGGCATTGGGAGATTGTGCAGGAACCTTGATTTTGGGGAGTAGGGACTTGATTATTGGGGGGTGGGCTCGGAAGGCATTCTAGACACAAAAAGGGCCGCTGGACGGTGATTGTCCAACGGCCCTTTTGCTTGCGTTTCCGCAGGGGAGGGGAGAGTTAGTCTTCCTTCTTGGTGATCTTCACCTTCAGGTCGGCCTTCACCTCGCTGGAGAGCTTGATGGCGACGGTGTAGTCGCCCAGCTCGCGGATGCCCTCTTCCAGCTCCACATCGGCCTTGCCGATCTCAACGCCCAGGGCGTTGACGGCGTCGGCGATGACCTGTGCGTTGACGGAGCCGAAGAGCTTGTCGTTCTCGCCGACAGCCATAGGCAGGACGATCTCCATGGCGGCGATCTTCTCGGCCAGGGCCTTGGCGACGGCCAGACGGGCCTCGCGCTCCTGCTGGAGCTTCAGCTTGCGGGCCTCGATCTGGCGGAGGTTTGCTTTGTTGACGGCCACCGCGAGCTTGCGGGGGACCAGGAAGTTGCGGGCGTAGCCGTCAGCGACTTTGACGATGTCGCCGACCTGTCCCAGATCCTTGACATCTTCCAGGAGAATCAGTTCTTTAGACATTGTAGTATTCCTTCTTCTGGGGGGTTGCCGTTAGAGAACGAGACCCATGACGCGGGCGCGCTTGATGGCGTTGGCCAGCAGCTTCTGGTGCTTGGTGCAGTTGCCGGTGATGGTGCGGGGCAGGATGCGGCCGCCCTCGGTCTGGAACCGCTTCAGCAGCTCGACATCCTTGAAGTCCAGCTGGAAGATATTGTTCTTGCACAGGCGGCAGGTCTTCTGGCGCAGAAGCTTCTGACGGCGTTTCGGGGTGATGGTCTTCATTTTTTGAAGTTCCTTTTTTCTTGTTCTTGACTCTTGAAGATTTTCTCTCTTCCGGTCTCGCTGCTAAGAGCGGGGGGCCTTCCTAGAAGGGCAGGTCGTCCACGGGGGCCTCTCCGGCGGGCGCGTCATTCTCCGGGGTAAAGGAGGGCATGGCGTTTCCGGCGGGGCGGTACTGCGGCGCGGCG
>CAZMWS010000089.1:0-8099 GCA_964570085.1 uncultured Lentisphaeraceae bacterium
CGATTGCGAGTCCCAGTCCGGTGCCTCCCTGGGAGCGTGAGCGTTGCTTGTCCACGCGATAGAATCGTTCGAAGATCCGTGGCCAGTGTTCTTTTGGGATGCCGCATCCGTGGTCGACGCAGGCGAGGGTGATGGCATCGTCGGTCTGTGTGATGACGAGCGTGACGCTCTGGCTGCCGCTGTATTTCAGGGCATTCCTCAGGAGATTCCCGATTGCCTGGGAGAGCAGTTGCGGATCCCCCAGGACCCACGCCTCCCGGGAGGCGACGAGCGCCAGGTTGCACTTCTTCTGGTCGGCGAGTTCCCGGACCTCCTCCAGGCAGCTCTTCGCCACCTCCCGGAGATCCAGTGGAACGAAATCGCCGCGGCGTTCCTCCTGTCGGTGTTCCAGGGAAGCCAGCGCCAGGATATCCTGGACCAGGTTATTGAGGCGTTGGGACTGTGAGCACAGCATGGCCAGCAGTCGTTTCTGCTGTTCTTCGGGGAGCTCTGGGGCCTCCTGGAGGGTCTCCACTGCGGTGATGATAGCGGTGAGCGGGGTCTTGATTTCGTGGGAGATATTGGAGATGAAGTCCTTTCGGAACTCCTCCAGCCGCTGCATTTCGCGCAATTGCTTTCGGAGCTGTCCCGTCATGCCGCGGACATTCTTGGCGATTTTCCGGACCAGTCCCCGTGACGGCACGGGGATGGGTGTATCCAGGGCGCCGTCTGCGATGAGCGACATGCTTTCCTGGAGTCGTTCCAGGGGGCGGTAGAGTCGTCGCCAGACGTGGAGGGTCAGCAGTGCCACGGCGGCCACTCCCAGTGCCAGAGTCCCCCAGAAGAGCCGTCGTGAGAGCAGGAGGATTCGGGAAGTGCGGTCGGTGCTTACGGCGGCGCGCAGGATGTATGGGCCGTCTGCGGGGGTGTCCAGCAGTGTGGCGTAGTAGGTCATCCACTTTCCGGTGGACTCGCTTTGTCGGGTGACTGCCACGGGGGCGCCGTTCAGGGCACCCTGGACCTCCTCGCGGAGGCGGTGGTTTTCCAGGGCATCGGCGTCGTGCCGGGTGGAGTCCGCGATCACGGTGCCGTCGGCGCGGATGACGGTGAGTCGGAGGGAGTCCCGTGTGAAGTCGTCGCAGATTTCGCGGACCTCCTGGAGTCTTCCCTCGCGCAGGAGGGGTGCGGTCAGGCTTTCGAAGAGCTCGGTGGCCTCCTGGATGGAGGCGAGGGTCTCCTGTTGGATATTCTTCTGGAAGGCCTCCAGCTGCCAATAGAGGACGGCTCCCAGCAGGAGGACGGCTCCCAGCATGAGTGCGGGGAATGCGAACAGTCGGATGCCGCGGGGCGAGGAGGTGCTCATAGGGTCTCCGCGGGCTTCAGTCGATATCCCACGCCCCGGACGGTCTCCAGGGCGGGCGAGAGGGCCTTCAGCTTTCGCCGGAGGCTGACCATCTGGACATCGATGGCGCGTTCGGTGACGGGATAGTTTCCGCCTTTTGTGTGGGCGACGATTTGGGAACGCGTGAAGACCTGTCCTGGGTGGTTCAGGAAGAGATGCAGGAGGGCCATTTCTCCGGCGGTGAGCTCCAGCTCCTCGCCATTGAGAGTCGCCTGGTGTTTTTGGGGATCCAGCCGCAGGGGGCCGTATTCATAGCTGGGTCGTTCGCCGGATTCCTCCCGGAGCCGCAGCTGTGTGCGGATGCGTGCCAGGAGCACCTGTCGATTGAAGGGCTTCGTGACGTAGTCCCCGGCGCCCAGATCCAGTCCCCGCACGATATCGGCCTCCGTGCTGCGTGCGGTGAGCATGATGATAGGGATTCTGCGCAGTTCGGGATCCGCCTTGAGGGTCTCGCAGACGGTGAAGCCGTCCACTCCCGGGAGCATGAGATCCAGGAGGATGAGATCGGGGAGGTGTTTTCTCGTCAGGGTGAGTGCCTCATTGCCGTCGGCGGCGGTGATGGGGGATTGGTATCCCTCGGCGACCAGGGTCATGGCGAGCACTTCCCGGATGCTTTCGTCGTCTTCGACAATGAGGATCTTTTCCTGTTTCATGGAGTGGTATCGGTGGTGATTCCCTCGGGGGGGATGACCTCGTAGGGGCGCAGGTAGAGCTGTCCGGCGCGGTCGGTGATATTGGAGAGGTGCCGCAGGATCTTCTGCATCTCCGTGAGCAGCTCCAGGAAGACGATTCCGATTTCGGGTCGGCAGGTGCCGTTTGCGATGCGTGCCAGGTGTTCCTGTTCGGAGGCGGCGAAGTGCTCCTTCAGCCGGAGGCGTGCGGCGACGGTCTCGCCGATGCGTGCGGCGCTGTTGTCATGGAGGACCTCGACGACCCGCTGGACATGGGCTTCCAGTTCGGAGAGGAGCTGGTCGTATTCCTTGGAGGCGGCGTCGCTGAAGCGGAGGCCCTTGTCCTGGATGTGGTTCATGATCTCCAGGATGATGGCGGCGTGGTCGCCGATGCGTTCGGCGTCATTGGAGCAGTGGAGCAGCAGCGGGACCACCTGTGCCTGCTGGGGGGTGAGGGGCTGCTGCATGAGCCGGGAGAGGTAGTCGGCGATGTCGGCCTGGCGGTTGTCAACATCCTCCTCGCGCTCCTTCAGGTGCTGGATGACCTTCTTGTTTTCCTCGTCATTATGGGCGTAGCAGCGCAGTGCGGCCACGGACATGCTGCAGGCATTCTTGAGCATGGCGCCCAGTGCGGAGGTGGTCTGTGCCAGAGCGAAGGGCGGATTTTGGAGCAGATGGGGTTCCAGGCGCTTGTAGTGGACCTCGTCGGTCTTTACGGGGATGATCGCCTCGCAGAGCCGGACCAGTAGTGGGATGAATCCGACCAGTGCCAGGGTGGTGCAGACATTGAAGAGCGTGTGTGCGTTGGCGATCTGTCGTGGGAGCGTGGCGTCTCCGCAGATCCAGTCGAGCATCTGGAAGAACGAGGGTTTTCCGCAGACGGGGATATAGAAGCTGATGAATGCCAGGATGACTCCGATGACATTGAAGAGCGTGTGAGCCAGTGCGGCCTGTTTTGCCACGCGGTTTGCGGGGATTGCGGCCAGCTGTGCGGTGATGGTGGTTCCGATATTGGAGCCCAGGGTCAGGCAGACCGCGGTGTGCAGTCCCAGCATTCCGTTTGCGGCGAGGATGATGATGACTCCGGTGGCGGCGGAGCTGCTCTGGATGATGAAGGTGACGCCCATTCCCACGGCGATGGCACCCAGCGCGGCCAATGGCGGGATGAAGCCGGTTTCGGTGGGTTCGCAGGCGAAGAGCTGGAATGCCTTCATGAAGGAGGGAAGCTTGCTGAGCTCCTTCAGGGTATCGCCCATCAGGTTCAGTCCCATGAAGAGGAATCCGAAGCCCATGATGGTGAGTCCCCAGCTGGAGATGGCGCGCTTCTTCTGGAGCCAGAGGATCATTCCCAGGAAGAGCGCCGGCATCACCAGCCAGCCCACATTGAAGGCCACCAGCTGTGCGGTGATGGTGGTGCCGATATTGGCGCCGAAGATGATTCCGATGGACTGCGTCAGGTTCAGCAGTCCCGCATTCACGAAGCCGATGACCATGACGGTGACGGCGCTGGAGGACTGTACGACGCAGGTCACCGCCGCGCCGGAGAGGATCGCCACCACCCGGTTGGAGGAGAAGACCTTCAGGATGGCGCGCATGCGGTCGCCGGCGGACTGGCTGAGCCCGTCGCTCATCAGGTTCATGCCGTAGATGAAGATGGCGAGTCCGCCGAAGACCTGGAAGAACTGTGAGAGCATGGTAGGAAAATGGAAGAATCGGTTTCCGTTCTCGGAGGTGATGCCCGGAGGGGCGCCGCGCGGCGCCGCCTATTTCTCCGGACATCGCCCCTACCGTATTGGGGGAGAATCGGACTTCTATTTTCCTAACCGATTTCTAACGCGGGGAAAATCGGTCCCTTGCGGGGAGTGTGCTATAGGGTTTCTTCCTTTGGGGTCACCAGGAAGATTGCGGTCGACATGGGCTGTGCGGTGTAGGTGAATTGTCCGTCGTGGACGGGGAATTCCTCGCCGGAGATCAGCTCCTTCGCGATGCCCTCTGTCTCCAGGACCTTCAATGTGCGTTCGCCGCCGGCGGCGAAGTGGATTCCCAGGACATTCCCTGCTGCCCAGATGGAATCGGAGTCGCGGTTGTCGTAGCAGTGGAGGCCGGTCTGGAGAGCCAGTGCGCGCAGCCAGGAGGCGCGCAGGGGCGGCAGTGCGGAGAAGATCACGCGGCAGCCATTCACGGTGCCTTCCGCCATGACGGGGAGTCCGTCGCCATCCACGGCGAGGATGGCGGAATTGTTCGTGGGTCGGAAGACGGGGATTTCCTGGAAGCTGGTGCAGCCGATGTTGACGACGTTCCCGCCCAGGTTCTCGATGCCCTGTGCAGTGAGGGCGGGCGTGGGCTTTTGGCAGCCCCGCATGTCGATATCGAAGTGCATTCCGGTGAGCTTCTCCATTGTCTCGGTGGAGAAGTGGTCGCCGTTTCGTGCGGGATCGATGGCCATTCCGAAGATGACGGTATTTCCGGGGATGAGGATCTTCTCCTGGATGTATGCGATTTCCTCATCGGAGAGGCTGAGGGGGTTCTGGAAGAACCAGAGCCTGTGTTCCAGGGGGATTTGTTCCAGTCCGGGCATGACGTAGTTTTCGTGTGCCACGCCGGTGTGTCCGATTTCCACGCGCTGCTGGGAGATGGCGTGGACATGCGCCACGCTGTTATAGGTGACGCGCTCCATGGCGTCCTGGGAAACGATGATCGCCATGGCATTTGCGGGATCGATGAGTTTCGGGGATGCCTGTGCGATGGTCTCTTCGGCTTGGGAGAGCCGCTGTGCCATTTGTGCCAGCCGGAGATCCCGGAAGGTCCAGCCGTTGCTGAAATCGTAGTATCGCAGGGCGACGCCGTGTGCCAGGCATGCGGCCATTTCGCGGGCGAGGACCGCTGCGGATTCGCCGAGGGTATGGCAGCCCCCGAAGACGGCGCCGGCGCCGGAGTGGAGGGTGCGGATATCGGCTTCGGTGGTGAAGACCATCTTGGCTTGTCGGGCGGATGCCACGGGGATCATGAAAGCGCCGGGTCCGCCGGGGCCGCGGGACATGTAGGAGGAGGGCGCGTGGAGGAGATCCACCACGGGGGAATCCAGGATCTTCCGCAGCGCCCAGTGGCCGCTGTTCTGGGACCAGTAGCTGGCGGTGATCTCATTCAGGTATCCGTAGTATGCGCCGGTGAGGAGTCGTCCGCCGGTGGCATTCTTGACGGTGGTGCAGAGATGCACGATGGCATCGGAGACCACCTCCGCCATGCAGCGGTTGAAGTCCATGACCATCTGGCTCTGTGCGGGCAGCCGCAGGAAGGCGTCTGTGTTGTGGTCGCGGCGCTCTTCGGGTCGTGGCAGGGCATTGGTGTCGATGATCTCCTGGAAGGACTGGAAGGCGGTCTTCCAGGCGGCATTTGCCTTCTGGATGGTGCCGTATTTGCCCTGGGCGAAGCGGACGAATGCCTGGCGGAAGGCGACGCTGTAGTCCACGAATTCATTGGGATTCTGGCAACCCCAGTACATCCATTCCCAGGTGACGCCGCTGCTGGGGAGCAGTGCCACCACGCGCTTGCCGTAGGGCATCTTGTCCAGGTGTTCTGCGATCTGTTCCAGCAGGTCGTCGGCGAGATCCAGCCAGATTTCGGATGCCATGGAGGGCGAGGTCTGGGCCTCCGCGCTGTAGTTGATGACCTTGTGGGAGCCGTCGGCGGTGACCACCAGGCTCTCGGGCTGGGCTTCCAGCAGGGGGAGCAGTGTGGGGCTGCGCATGGGATCCAGTCCCGCGATGACCACCAGGTGGAGCTCCGGATTGCGCAGCAGCGCGGAGGTGCATACGTTGTCCAGGGTAGTGAAATCGATCTTTCCCTGTGCGTCCACGGGGATGTAGTAGTGTAGCCAGAGGCCGGGCACATCGCTGTCGGCGGCCAGCTTGATCTCCCGGTAGTTGTTGTCCTCATCGGTCATGTCGATGAGATACTGGATCATGCTGGTGTGCTCGCTGCCGTTGATTTCCAGGCGTGGGACGGTCTCCTGGTTGATGAGCGAGACGAAGGGCAGGGCGTGTTCGGGGGAGTTCTCCGGAGTGGGTTTTACGGTGATGGTGTCGTTTCCGGCGAAGGGCAGGGGGTGTCCGCCGAGGGTCGCGGTTGCCTTATAGGTCCCTGGGGGAAGCAGGGAGAGCGTGGCGGGTGCCAGGGCGAGGGGGATCTCCGTGCCGTTGTCCAGGGTCCCGGCGGGGATCAGGGTATTGAGGAGCAGGTAGTCGTGGGTGCCGTCGGAGAGTCGGATGGTGAAGTCCGCATCGTCGGTCTGGACGCATTCGCCGCGGGGGACCAGTCGGGCATTTGCGGGTGCCCAGGGGGATTCGGTGGGGGTGGCGGGGAGGTCCAGTCCCTCCAGGGATACATTCAGGAGATTGGTGCCATTGGGGATGATGAGCTGCCAGGGCGGAGTGCCATTGACGCCCAGCACCTGGACCTCCTGCGTGGCGGGGATCCCCGTCCAGGAGTTGATCTGGCTGGCCGACAATGGCTGGCAGCGCCAGGAGTTGTCGGTGACCACGCGCTTCTGGGAGCCGTCGGCGTAGATCAGGACCAGGTCGGCGATGGCGCCGCCGGGGCCGTCGACATTGTAGGCCTTCAGGCGAAGGGTATTTCGGCCGTTGTGGAGGAGGGACCGCACGTCCACCGCATCCGCCTTGACCCAGACATCCTGGTTGACCGTCTCCAGACGGGTGCCATTGACCAGCGCCTCCACCTCGTTGTCGGCGGTGAAATAGAAGATGGCGCTCTTGAGATCGGCGGCATTCTCCAGGTCGAATGCCTTTTCGAAGACGCACTGTGTGTGGGGCTTTTCGCCGAGTTCGGCATTCCAGAGCCAGCATCCCAGGAGCTGCCGCACGAGTCCCTGTCCGAAGCCCTTTCCGTATCCCGCCAGGAAATTCCGGTGTGCGCTCTCGGCGTCCAGTTCGAAGGCGATGGGCAGGAGGGATGCGCGCTTGAGGGTGATAGTGGAGTCTCCGGGATTCTGGAATGTGATTTGTGCGTATGCGGCGAGTCTGGGTGGTAGGAGCCGCGTGTGGTCTTGGGGACCGGCGGAATCGCGGCCGATCTCCTGTCCCAGGATGTCCTTGTAGACCAGCTCTGCCTGGAGGGGTCCGTCGGCCTCCCAGTCCAGGAGATAGGCGCCGGTGAGGGTGATTTCCGTCTTGGGGGCGATGGCGGTGCCGCCGGCGGGGATGCGCGCCTGGAGGTATTCGTAGGAGGCCTCGCCGGACCACCCGCGGCCGGATTGCAGGAAATTCCCGTCGGGGATCTGTACGCCGTCCAAAGAGGTGGGCTTTTCCTTCAGCAGTCGGATGGCGCGCATGGTGCCCTCCGGGCCCGCCGCCTGCAGGACCATGTCGAAGCGCAGGCAGTCGATGGCGCCGCGCCATTCGGGGCACTGTCCCAGATCATAGAGGAGCATCCCGTTCCGCTTTTCGGAGCAGTCGATGCGGGTCTTCTCGGACATGGCGATGCCGGGATGGCTGAAATAGATGGGGAAATCGGTGGCATCGCCCTCGAATTCCACGGCGATGAAGGCGTAGTCGGCGGCATTGAGGAGGAATCCCACCGGCGTCATGAAGTATGCCGCCTGGTGGCTGGTGCCATGGAAACCCTCGCCGGGCACCATCTCGCCTTGCTCGAAATTCAGTGTCCGGAAGCCGTGGAGGTCGCCGTTTCGGAAGTCCCATTCCAATGCGGGGAGGAGTGCCGCGATGAGGCACAGCAGCAGGATGGCAAGAGATCGTTTCATGGCAGGAGGGGCATCGGGGGGGGGGGGGAGGAAAAGCGGGGTTAATGTAGCCCCGCTACGGCGCATCCACGCCGCACGGCGTGAATGTGCAGTAAGTACTTAGCAATTAGTGGGTAGTGATTAGTTTATAAGCCTTCCGCAGGCGCCCTTCCGGGTAATGGATGCCGCCTTCGCAACGGCGCCTTTGCTAGGTGGTAGGGAGAAGGTAGTAGGGAGTAGGGGAAGAAAAAGGAGGAAGGAGGAAGGAGGAAGGAGGAAGTTAGGCCAGGGT
>CAZMWS010000090.1:0-8091 GCA_964570085.1 uncultured Lentisphaeraceae bacterium
TGCCTAGCAGGGTACCCAAAGGGCGGAAGGGCTTGCGCCCCCGTGCCCCCGCCAACGGCGCATAGTGCGCCGTAAATATCTAGCAATTACCCGGCTTCGTTTCACCAGCATTCGCGCTAGTTCAGTTACGCCGGGGCATTTTGCCTTAAAGGGCAAAATGGTGGCTAGTTTACAAGGTGCCGCAGGCGCTCTTCCGCCGAAGTTTCGGCGGTACTGGTACCGCGGCAAGAGCCGCGGAAGAGCCGCGCAACGACCATGCAACTAACGGCTAACAGCTAGCCACTAACAACTTCCGCGGCGCCAACGCCGCGGCATTGGCGCACAAACCGGTAAATTCCGGCGCGGGGTTCCGCGCCCCCCGCGAAAACCTGGCCTAACTTCCTCCTTCCTCCTTCCTCCTTTTTCTAGACTTGCCGTGTGCACGCCACCTGCCGGGTGCCGTTTTCAACGGCGGCGAGTTCCGGGCGGATTTCTCGGCATTGTGGGGTGGCGTGTGGGCAGCGGGTATGGAAGGGGCAACCCTTTGGGGGATGGGAGGGACTGGGGAGTTCTCCCTGAAGCAATATTCTCTTGGTGGGATCGGACTTTCCGGGAACGGGGATCGCGGAGACCAGCGCCTGCGTGTAGGGATGCAACGGATTCACCAGGACCTGACCGGCGTCGCCCTCCTCCACCACGCGCCCCAAATACATCACCGCCACCCGCTGCGCCAACAGCCGCACCACGCTCAGATCGTGAGAAATGAAGAGATAGGAGAGGCCGCGGCTCTTCTGGAGCTCCGCCAGCAGCCGGATCACCTGCGCCTGCACCGAGACATCCAGCGCCGAGACCGGCTCGTCACAGACCAGCACCTCCGGCTCCAATGCCAATGCACGCGCAATGGAGAGCCGCTGGCGTTGTCCGCCGGAGAATTCATGTGGATAGCGGTAGAGCGCCTCCTGCCCCAGTCCCACCTCCTTCAGAAGCCGCAATGCGGCATCCTGGCGGGTTTCGCCGGGCTTATAGAGATGATATGCCTCCAGTCCCTCGGTGACGATCTCCAATGCGCTCATGCGGGGATCCAAGGAGGAGAAGGGGTCCTGGAAGACCATCTGGAGATTCCGTCGTGCGTGCCGGCGTGCCTCGCCTTTCAGCGAATTGAAGGGGACGCCATTCCACTCCACAGTGCCGGCGGTGGGCTTTTCCAGTCCCACCAGTGCGCGTCCCAGGGTGGTCTTTCCGCAGCCGGATTCCCCCACCAGTCCCAGGGTCTCGCCGGGCTTCAGCGAGAGGCTCACGCCATCCACAGCGCGCACATGCCCCGCCACGCGGTTCAGGATTCCCCGTCGAATGGGATACCAGACTTTCAGATCCCGGCAAGCGAGCATGGGGGGGGAAGATAATCAGCCGAAGAGCTCCTGGACGCTCTTGCCGTAATAGTCGTAGAGATGGGGGAAATAGATCTCCTCGCGGCCGTGGCAATCGAAGAGTCGCAGTCCACGCAGTGCGGAGGAAGAGATATGCTCCAGCGCCTTGTCGCAGGGGATATAGACCGAGTGGGTCTCGGGGCGCATCTCCTGCATGAAGCACTGCTGGCTGGTCTCGTAGTCCAGATCGTAGCCATTGCGCAGTCCGCGCACCAGCGTCACATCGCAGAACTTCGACTCCTGGTCCAGGAGATCCACCATGAGATTATCGAAAAAGACCACCTCGTGGAAGGGCAGCGTGTCGTCGCGGAGCTTCTCGGCCTCCCGGCGGCCCTTACGATCCTGGGGCGAAGCGCCCTTTTCGGGATTGACGCCCACCGCCACAATGACCTTGTCGAACATGAGCTCCGCCTTCTGGAGGATGGAGAGATGCCCGATATGGAAGGGATTGAAGGATCCGGCGTAGATTCCCACGCGGGGTCGTCGGCGCTCCAGATATTCGATGAGGAAGCGCATATTCTTGCGGCACTCGGGGAAACGGCGGCTGAAGCGCTCGAAGAAGCTGGCGCGGCCCTTCCGGTAGTCCTCGATGCTCAGATACTGGAATTCCCGGAAGATCTGGAATTCGTAGGCCAGCAGATCCACGGGGCTGCCATGCAGCAAGACCTGGCAGTCGCATTCATGGAATTTGACCGCGCGCTCGCTGACGGGCTTCTGTCCCTTTGAGGAGAGAATGATCTGGTGGATCGTCTTCACCGAGGCCTCGGGGAGTTCCGCTCCCAGCGAAGGCCGTAGCAAATCGAAGACCTCCGCGGAATGCGCCTCGTTGCGCTTGCACTGCGGGAACCAGTAGACATCGTGGAAGAGCGCCGAGAGCAACAACTCCGTGGTGGAGCGCTTCGCCAGCCCCAACCGGAGCACCAGGCGGCATACCTCCCGCAGATGGCTCAAATTATGAAAATATCGATGGGGTTGCTGGTAGGCCGCAAAGACCTTCTCCAGCCACGCACCATCCCAGTCCAGCCCAAAGGCGTCCGATTCCGACAAGATCTGCCGGATCTCGGCCTTCAGGGCATCCGCATTCTCCACGCCCAGAAAACGGGGCGTAGCCAGGGACTGCTGGAAGGGATGGAGCGTCATAAAACTGCTTAGGGATATCGTATCGTCGGGCGCCGGGGAAGAATTCCTCCTCTCCGGCGTCCGGACTGTGCAGATCAGGCTACTAGAGCACCACGTACTTGGCCAGGAAGAGGATGGTCAGCACATACATGATGGGGCTGATGTCCTTGCGGCGGCTGGAGAAGAAGTTCAGGATGGTCCAGCTGATCACGCCAGCGCAGATACCCTCGGAGATGCTGTATGCCATGGGCATGACCAGGATCGCCAGATAGCAGGGGATGGAGTTCAGGTAGTCGTCGAAGGCGATCTGTGCCACGCCGGAGAACATGTAGAATCCCACGATGATGAGTGCAGGGGCGGTGGCGAAGCCGGGGATCGCCAGGAAGATAGGTGCGAAGACGATGGCGATGAGGAAGAGGAACGCGGTGGTCAGAGCGGTGAGACCGGTGCGGCCGCCCTCGGAGACGCCAGAGGCGGATTCCACGAAGGTAGTGACGGTGGAGGTGCCAAGGACGGCGCCCACGGAGGTCGCCAGGGCGTCGGAGAGCAGAGCGCCCTTGATGCGGGGCAACTTGCCATTCTGGTCGAGCATTCCGGCCTTGGTGGAGACGCCGATGAGGGTGCCCAGGGTGTCGAAGATGTCAACGAACATGAAGGCGAAGATCACGACCACGAAATCCAGGGACTTGAGCAGTCCGAAACCGACGGTCTCGGAGCCGCGGAGGGTCCAGTTGGCGGAGTCGAAGCAGCTTCCGAAGATCGCGGCGAACTGCTTGAAGGACTCGGTGAAGGTGCTGAAGGAGAGAGTGGGGATGAGGCTGTAGCAGCCCAGCTCGGGGGCCACGACATAGAGTCCGATCAGCTGGCAGATGATGCCCAGGATCCAGGTGAGCAGGATGCCCAGCAGGATGGAGCCGCGGACGCCCTTGGCGACCATCCAGCCGGTGATGATGGTGCCCAGGATGGCCAGCACGGCGCAGATGCCGTGGTTATGCATGTTGTCGGCATTGAAGTTCTGCAGAGAGAGCAGGGTGGCGGGGTTGTCCACGATGATGTGTGCGCCCTGCAGAGCGATGAAGGCGATGAAGAGTCCGATACCCACGCTGATGGCGGCCTTCAAGCTCAAGGGAATGCTGTTGAAGATGGCCTCGCGGACCTTGGTCAGGGAGAGAATCAGGAAGATGATACCCTCGACAAAGACCGCCAGCAGCGCGATCTGCCAGGAGTATCCCATGCCCAGCACCACGGTATAGGCGAAGTAGGCGTTCAGGCCCATTCCAGGAGCCAAGGCGAAGGGGTAGTTGGCGAAGAACGCCATGAAGCAGGTGCCCACGAAGGAGGCGATGGCGGTCGCCACAAAGACACCGCCCGCAGGCATGCCAGTGGCGCCCAGGATGTTCGGGTTCACCGCCAGGATGTACGCCATGGCGAGGAAGGTGGTGACGCCGGCCAGCATTTCGCGACCCGCGGTGGTCTTGTTCTCTTGCAGTTTGAAGAAGTCGGACATGGACTCTCCTTGATTGTGTGTTGGTTGAAGGAAAGAAAAAAAGAAAAAATCGGGAGGCTTGGATCGGAAGGCAAAAGGGGGTCCCGCACCGTACGCGAGGAGTTCAGACGTCAGGCGTGCTCGCGTATCAGTAGACGGGCGGGAGGAGCTGGAAGGCATCCACATCCACCAATCCGCGGTCCGTGAGCTTCAGGTGCGGGATGACGGGGAGTGGCAGGAATGCCAGCTGGAGGAAGGGATCCCGGAGGGGGCATCCCAGATCCAGGGCGGCCTTGTGGAGGACGCGGAGGTTCTCGATGAGGGCATCGGTGGGGGCGTCGGTGAAGAGTCCGCCCAGCGGAAGGGGCAGGAGGGTCTTCGTGCCCTCGGGGGACACCACCACAAATCCGCCCTGGCTTTCCCGGAGGGCATTGACGGCGTCCGCCATGGACTGGGAACTGGTGCCCACCACGCAGATATTGTGGCTGTCGTGTCCCACGGTGGAGGCGATGGCGCCGCCCTTCAGACAGAAGCCATGGACCAATCCGTGGCCGATGTTGCCATTGTGGCCATGGCGCTCCACAACCGCCAGAGGCAGCACATCGCTCTCACGGGTGGAGAGCTCCAGACGATCGGTGACCAAATCGCCGTCCCGCACCCCCATGACCAGGCGCTTTGCGTCATCCTGGGGAGGCATCGGAAAATCCGCCGCGGTGACCGCACGGCACTTGACGGTGTTTCGGAAGGGCTCGGGGGAGGGATAGCGTGCGGGATCCTCGGAATCCCAGAGCTCCTCCTGGGGGAGTCCCTTCACGAAGACCTGCTGAATGCGGCACTCCTCCAAATTGGAGAGCAGAACGATATCGCCGCGACGGCCGGGGGCAATGAGTCCGCGATCCCAGAGTTCCAGTCCGCGAGCAGCGGAGAAGCTGGCGACGCGGTAGGCCACCAGGGGCGAGACTCCGGCGGCGATGGCGCGGCGGATCATGGAATCGATATGTCCGCGTTCCTGCCGATCCAGGGGCGACTGGTCGTCAGTGCAGAAGGCCAGCTGCATGGAGTTCTCCAGCGTGAGCAGCGGCATGAGGGCATCCAGGTTGCGAGCGGCGCTGCCCTCGCGAATGAAGATCTGCATTCCGCGGCGGAGCTTCTCCTGGGCTTCCGCTACGGTGGAACACTCGTGGTCGTTGCGGATGCCAGTGGAGCAGTAGGCATTGAGGGTCTCGCCGGAGGCGCCGGGGCAATGTCCGTCCACGAATCCGCCGGGCAGGAGTTTCTGGATGACCGCGGGATCCCGCCAGACGACGCCGGGCACATTCATGAATTCGCCCAATCCCAGTTCGGGATGCGCCGCGCGCCAGCGCTCCAGCGCCGCGGCGTCAATGATCGCGCCGCTGGTCTCCAGGCCGGTGGCCGGCACGCAGGAGGAGAGCCGCACAATTAGCGACATCCGCATGGCCTCCGCGGATTTCAGATAGAAATCGAAGGCCGCCTCGCCCACCACATTGGCCAATTCGTGGGGATCGCAGACCGCCGTGGTCACGCCATGGGCAGTCACATTCTGCTGATAGAGCCGCGGAGTCGTCAGAGTGGACTCCAAATGAAAGTGCGCATCAATAAAACCGGGAACCGCATATGCCCCCCGGCCGTCTATGACACGCTTCCCCTCGTAGCCGCGGCCCACCGCCGCAATCATCCCCTCGTCGTCTAAAACAATATCACTCTCTTCCACCTCCCCCGTGGTGAGGTGAAAAATCCGCACGTTGCGAAGGATGAGGGAGGCCGGAATCTCCTTCATGGCCACCTGGATGCGTTCCGTCATGGACATGGCTGGAAATATTTAGGGGGAGTTTCGCGAAAATGGATGATTACCCAAAAGCGGGAAAACAGGGGAAAATACGGCATAACATAACACAAAGACTGCGTACGGAGGAAACACCGTCGACGGAAGAGATCAGCAGGGGGAGCGGGGGCGGCAGTCCCCGTCCTTTCGTTTTTTGCCACGCCTCGCTGCCGACGCACTCGCCCAAATTGGCGCGCCTGGTGTAAGGTAGAAGGGAAGAGGTAGTAGGTTAATAAGGAACCGCAAGCGTTCTTCCACCCATCGGAGATGCAGATGCAGCCTCGATGCAGCAACTAGCACCGGAGCTATTCTTCCCTAATCGGGCACCCAAAGGACTGGGGCTGCCGCCCCCGTGCCCCTGCCTAGTTTCTTCCGCCTACCGGCGGTCCCTTTTTTCCCTTTTTAGCGCGCTTCGCGCGCTTGGTGCAAGCCCACTGCAGAGTGGCATCACTTCCTCCTTCCTCCTTTTTTATGTGCAATTCCGCGAACTCCCTACTCTCTGCCCTGCGGCTTTCTGGCGACAGCGTCTATGCGGCATGGTTGCACCGCTACATGCAGGCGGGCAAAGGCGGCTATGGCGAAGGCGACCGTTTTCTGGGCGTCCGGAATCCCCGTTGCCGGGAGATCGTCCGAGAGTTCCGGGAGATGCCATTGCCGCAGATCGTGAAGCTCCTGGAGAGCCCCTGGCATGAAGCGCGACTCTGCGGCGTCCTCCTACTGGTGGAGCGCTATCGCAAGAGCACACCGGAGCTCCGGGAGGAAGTCGTGGCGCTCTACCAGCATGCGGCGGATGATGGCCGCCTCAACAACTGGGACTTGATCGACAACTCCGCGCCGGGCATCGTGGGACTCCAGGCGCTGACACACGGACCGGAGGTCCTCCGTCACTACGCCGAAAGCGCCGACATGTGGAAGAACCGCATTGCCGTCGTGGGCACCTGGCCCCTCATCAAACACCACGACTTTGCCCCAACCTTCCAGCTCGTCAAAAAATATCTCACTCATCCCCACGACCTCATGCACAAGGCCTGCGGATGGATGCTCCGGGAAATCGGAAAACAAGACCAGGAGACCCTCACCGCGTTCCTCCGGGAATACAAACTCCGGCTCCCCCGCACTACCCTCCGATACGCCCTGGAACACTACTCCAATCCCCTCCGAACAGAACTCATGGCACGAAATTAACCCCGTTTCGTCCAGAAATCATATCCTTTTGGACAAAACACGCTATTTCTTGGGGACCGTACTGTCGGGAATGGGTCGCCGCAGGAAGATATTCGCCAGGATTGCGCCGGAGACATTGTGCCACACGCTGAAGACGGCTCCCGGGATGGTAGCCAGGGGATAGAGCGCGAAGTGTGTGGCCGCCAGGGAGACGGCCAGTCCGGAGTTCTGCATGCCCACCTCAATGCAGATGGCACGGCACTTCGAGGTCTCCAGCCTGAGAGCCTTCGCCATGCCGTAGCCCAAGGCGAGTCCCAGGAGGTTATGGAGGATCACCACCGCGAGCACCAGCAATCCGGAGGAGAGGATCCGGTCGGCATTGAGATTCACGATGGCGCCCACAATGACCACGATGGTCACTGTGGAGAGCAACGGCAGGAATTCCGCCACGGCGTCGGCAAAGCGCGGCAGGCACCGGTTGATGACCAGTCCCAGGACCACGGGCAAAAGCACCACCTGTACAATGGAGAGGAACATGGCAGTGGGATTCACATCCACGGTCTGTCCTGCATAGAAGTAGGTCAGCAGCGGCGTCATGATGGGCGCGAAGAGTGTGGAGACAGTGGTCATGCCCACGGAAAGCGCCACATCGCCCCGCGCCAAATACGTGATCACATTGGAGGCGGTGCCGCCCGGACAGGTCCCCACCAGAATCACGCCAATCGCCAGCTCCGGCGACAGCCGGAAGAGCTTCACCAGCAAGAAGGCCACCAGCGGCATGATGGAAAACTGCGCCACAAAGCCCACCAGCACATCCCGCGGATGACGAAAGACCACCCGGAAATCCTGGGGCTTCAACGTCAATCCCATCCCAAACATCACGACCCCCAGCAAAACATTGATGTACTTCGGCTTCACAAAGGCAAAACTGCCCGGCACCATCAACGCCAATACCCCCGCCAACACCACAAATAACGCCATGTGACGGCTGATCCAAACGGCGAGTTTCTTTAGCAGAGTCATAAGAAAAAAAGTACCGCCGGTAGGCGGAAGAAATTAGGCGGGGGGACGGG
>CAZMWS010000091.1:0-8056 GCA_964570085.1 uncultured Lentisphaeraceae bacterium
GTAGAGCTCGGCCAAGGGCGCCTTCTCGTTCAGCAGGCGGAAGGTGGCCTCGGGACACTTTTCGGCGCCGCAGACCACCAGCCGGAGGGTCTCCAGCTGCTGCGGAGTGCCGTTGCGAAGGATATTCGCCACGAAAGTCGGCGTGCCGCAGAAGAAATTGACCTTGTAGGCGGCGGTGAGGCGTGCCAGCATGGCGCCCTCGGTGGGATTGGGATGGTAGACCACCCGGATGTTGGAGGCGCAGGGGAAGACGATGGAGAGCAGCGTCCCGAAGGAGTGGAAGGGCGGCAGCATTCCCAGCAGGCAGTAGTCTTTCTGGATATTCATGTCGGCGGCGGCGCGAGTCACATCCACCATGAGGTTCTGGTGAGTGAGAGGCACGGCCTTCGGCAGGGTCTCAGAGCCGGAGGTGAAGAGAATGACGGCGGTCTCGGGAATGGGTGCCTTCCAGAGGCTGCGCCACCAGAAACGGCTGCGGAAGACCGCCAGGAGCTTGGCGCCCAGGCCAATGCGGTCCTTGATGGTCTCCACCGTCACAAAACGGTCCTCCAGGCCCGTGAAGTCCACGCCCATGCCCTTCAGACGCTCCACCAGCACCTGCGCCGTCAGGATCTTCTCCAGGCCAACGCTCTCCACGCAGTGGCGCATATTCCGGTTGCCCACAGTCCAGTTGATCATCACCGGGGTCTTGCCGGCGAACTGCGCCGCCAGATAGAAGAGCGTTGCCGCCACGGTGCCGGGCATCAGGATGCCCAGTCGCTCGCCGGGGAGCTTCTTCAGCTGCGGCGCCAATGCCAAGACCGCCAACACCATCTTCCGGTTGGTAAAGACGCCGCTGGTCTGGTCCGCCCACACAGGGCGATTCGGAGCCTTCTTCGCATTCTTCAGGAAAGCCAGCGGGATGCTGTCGGCCTGTGTGACCGTCAGGGGCCGCGGGTCGTCATAGAACCAGTTTGCGGGGACCGGCAGGAGGGGATCGGTGGCATCGGATTCGCCCATGGCGGCGATCAGGAGGCTCGCCACAGTGCGGAGCTTCTCGGGGCTGGGGACCTCCTTGCCGAATTCCTTGGCGATCCACTGCTGCAACTCCACCACCACCAGGGAATCCAGTCCCAGATCGGTGCCCAGGGTATCCGTGTCCTTGATCAGACGCTTGCCGGTCAGCTCGCGGAGCTTGTCCTTGATCTTGGCGCGGACCTCGTCGGGCACGCGGGAGGTATCCTCGCTGGCATTGTAGGCATCGGGTTCCGGGAGCGTGCAGGTGCGTCCGCCCTCGAACCAGGTGTAGGGCACGTAGGTATTGGGGCGCATCGCCTTGTTGTAGAAGTTCTCCAGATAGCGATTCAGGATCTCCTTGTCGGAGCCGTCGGGCATATCCTGGGGACGCGTCACGAATTCGATGGTCACGTGCCGGCGGGGCATGAAGAAGATTCCGCCCAGGATCACGTGCCAGAAGTGCCGCTTGAGACAGGTGCCGAAGGGCAGCTGATAGCCCTTCGCACGCCCGAAATCACTGCCCCACAGCCCCGTGGTGCGCACCAGCACTACCTTGCAGTCGGGATACTCCTGCAAAATGCGGGAGACACCGCCATTGCCGCGGAGCTTCTCCATCCGGGAACGGTAGATGCGCCCCGCCGGATAGAACAACAGGTTGTCTCCCGCCTTCAACGCCTGCACACAGGCCTCAATCTGCGCCAAAACCGTATCATGGCAGGCGATGCCGCCCACGCCCATATCCGGCAGGGTCAAGAGCCGCACGCGCCAGCCAATGCGCTTCAGGATGGTGGCGCGCACCTGCTTTTCGGTGGCCAACGCCCGGGGATGGAATTTGTTCCAAAGGACGCTGGAGAGCAGCACGGGGTCGATGAGCGCCGGGTGGTTCGGCAGAAAGAGAATGCCCGTTTTGCCGTAGCGACGCACCACGTCGTCCAGACCTTTCACCTGCACACGATAGCGCAAATGGAGGGCGAGAGTAACGACCAGCCAAAGACAGAAGACTATCAGGCAGTTCATGGTGTGCGTTCTCCGGGTGTGGGTTTCGCGCGCCTGCGCACGCGTATAAAAAAGCGCCGCAAGTTGCTTGCGGGAATGAGAAGAGTATTTACCGGCTCAGGATTTGCCGGCCAAACGGTGTTGCCGCAGGGCCTCAAAGAGGACCACACCGGCACAATTGCCAACGTTGATGGAGTTCTTGCGACCGCAGGCGGGCAGCTGGATGAAGCCATCGCAGCGCAACAGCGCCTCCTGCGAAATCCCAAGCGCCTCGTTGCCCAAAACCAGCGCCGCGGGAAAGCGCAACGGGGTCTCCCAGTAGATGCCGGCGCCCTCCACGGTATCCACGCCGTAGACGGTGTAGCCCCGCGATTTCAACTCGTCAATGGCCTGCGCCGCCGTATCGAAGTGCCGGCAGGGCACGGTCTCGTCACAGCCCCGCGCGGTCTTTGCCAGCTTTTCGTGAGGCGGACAGGGCGTGTATCCGCAGGCGTAGATCGCCTGGGCATTCACGGCGTCCGCCAGCCGAAAGATGTTCCCGGTATTGTAGGCGCTCCGGAGGGTATCCAGCACCACCACCACAGGGAGGGTCGCCTCACGGGGCTCCAATTGGTCCCCTAAACGCACCCTGGGCGCAGATCCCGCGCCAACGGGTTCTTCTATGTCCGAAAGGGGTTCCACGAAAACTGAACAAAAGCGGGGAAAGCCTACCGGTTGCCGCGACCGCCACGGAAAGACGGACGACGATCGCCGCCGGAGCGTCCGCCGAAGGAGACGGATCCGCCACGGGAGCCGCCAAAGGCCCCGCCGCGGGAGCCGCGAGAACCGAAGCCGCCGGAGTGCCCGCCGCGGGAGCCGTAGGAGCCGCCGCCGCGGCGCTCGCCGCCCTCCTGTGCGCGGGGCCTGGGGGAAGCAACGGGCTTGGGCATGACCAGCATCTCCTCGGGAGGCTGGACGGTCGGCAGGGCGCGGCCGATGTACTCCTCGATCTCGGGCATGACGAAAGCGCAGTCCTCGTCAGCGAAGGAGATTGCGCGGCCCTGGTGACCGGCGCGGGCGGTGCGTCCCACGCGGTGGACGTAGTCCTCGGCCTCGTAGGGCAGATCGTAGTTGAAGACGTGGGTGATGTCGTCCACCTGGATGCCACGGCCAGCCACATCGGTGGCCACCACCACCTTCACGGTGCCGTTGCGGAAGGCCTCCAGGATGTTCAGACGGCGATTCTGGTTGACGTCGCCCGAAAGCATCTCGCAGGGGATTCCGTAGCGCTGGAGCTCGGCATGCAGCTCCTCCACATCCCGGCGGCGATTGCGGAAGATGAGGGCGCGGTGGACATCCTCGTGCTGGAGGACCCACAGGATGATCGCCAGCTTCTCCTGGGTGGTGCAGGCGTACACGGTCTCGTTGACGCCCTCGGCCACCACGCGCTCGGGCTCGACCTCCAGCACCGCGGGATCGGGACGCATCCAGCGGCTGGCCAGTGCCATGATGTCGTGGGAGAGGGTGGCGCTGAAGAGCATGGTCTGGCGCTCTTCCTTGGGCGGCAGGTAGTTAATGATCCGCTTGACATCCGGAATGAAGCCCATGTCCAGCATGCGGTCGGCCTCGTCCAAAATCAGGACCTTCAGCATGGAGGTATCGATGACGCGCTTCTGCAGGAAGTCGATGAGTCGTCCGGGCGTGGCGACAATGAGGTCGCATCCGGCCTGGAGGAGCCGCCGCTGGCGCTCGTAGTCCATGCCGCCGAAAACAGCCACGGTGCGCAGGGTGGTATAGACGCTCAGGTTATCGGCATCCTTGGCGATCTGGATGGCCAGCTCGCGGGTGGGGGCCAGGACCAGCGCGAAGGGCTGGTTGAGCTTGCGCTTGTCGGGGCAGCGCACGAATTGGTCCAGCATGGAGAGCAGGAAGACCGCGGTCTTTCCGGTACCGGTCTGCGCCTTGCCCGCCAAGTCCTTGCCCGTAATGGCCACCGGCAACGCCAGTCCCTGGATCGGCGTGCACTTCTGGAAGCCCATGTCGTCCAGGGCGGCACGCAGGATCTCGCGGCACAGCGGGAAGTCCTGGAAGTACTTCACGCCCTCTTCACGATTCTCAATGGCGGGCGGCTGCCAGTCGCCCACCTTCTTCTTGTCCAAAATCCGATGCGCGCGCTCCTCGCCTAGCTTGGAGTCCTCACCGGCCTCCGAAATCTCCTCCGCAACCGGCAACGGCTGACGGCTAGACCGGCTGGGACGCGACGACTCACTCCCCTGGAAGGAAACGCCACCACGGCTGCCACGGCCACCACGCGGACCACGCCCAGAAGAACCGCCCTCCCCTTCGCCATTCTCAAAACGACGACGACGCGGCGGACGGCTCTCGCTCTTTCCCCCAGAAGTGGCAGAGGCCTCCTTTTTCGCGGTATCGGCAGTCTTGTCGGCGGCAGTAGAGTCGTTGCTGGAATGGGATCCGAAAAGGGAACGAATGCCCTTCAGGGCACGCTGAAATAGGTTGATACTCAAAATGGACTCCTGATAAAACGTAGAAAAAACGCGCGGCCGCCACTATGCGGAAAGGCCTTCTGCGCAGATTGCTTAATATACTGTCCCCTAGCAGGACTTAAGACACACACAGAATAGGCGGAACACAGGTCCACCCTCACCTGAAACCCACCCCCGCAAATGCCGACACTTTGCCCCGCTTGCTCATTCTTCTCCTCGAAGGCATCCAAGATACCCGCACATGGGGATGTGCATATTGCCTCGCCCTGCGGGGGACCATCCCACGGTGTTCCTGAGGCGCAACATATTATGCGGCATTCAGAGATTCGACCCCATCCTTTCTCCCCATCCAACATGCGAAAACTCCTCCTTCTTCTCTGTCTTGCCATGTGCATCTCCTGCCCTGCCAAGGAACTCAGTGTCCTGATGATCGGAAACAGCTTCAGCGAGAGTGTGCTGAGGTATTTGCCCAGTGTCGTTGGCGCCTCCGACGACTGCAAGATCTTCCTGGCGCAGTGCGGCATCGGCGGCTGCGTCTTCTCCCGCCACATTGACGAATTGCACAAGAGCCAGCTCGATCCCGAGAGCCGTCCCTACTGGACCAACCAGGGCGATGCCCTCTTCGGTGGTCGTCCCAACACCAATGTCCCCGAGATGCTATCCGTCCGGAAGTGGGATGTGATCACCATCCAGCAGGGAAGCCACGAGAGCTGGATCCCCGAGACCTTCGCTCCCGCCAAGGAGCTCATCGACACCATCCGGGCCGCACAGCCCCAGGCCGAAATCCGGATCCAGCAGACCTGGTCCTACCGCTGCGATGATCCCCGGCTCCTGGCCGAGGGCTCCTGGCACATCGACCAGACCGAGATGTACAACCGCCTGACCAAGAACTACCAGGCGCTCTCCCGGGAATACGGCTTCCGCGTCATCCCCACCGGACTGGCCGTCCAAATCGCCCGCCGCGATTCCGAAATCAAGTTCCAGCCCGTCCCCGCCGAGGTCTGGGAGACGCCCTTCCATTGGCCGGATCTCCCCCGACAGGCCGGCGATGTGGTGGGACAATACTACTGGCGGAAAAACGCCGAAACCGGCGAGCTCTACATGGAGCGTGATTCCATCCACCTGAACCGCCGCGGCGAATACCTGCAGGCATGCGTCTGGTTCATGAGCCTCTACAACAAGACCGCCGCCGATATCAAATTCGTCCCCGAGATCCTCTCCAACAGCGATGCCGCATTCCTGGCGCACTGCGCCGAAGAGGCGGTCAAGACTGCTGAGCAGCCTGCGAGTAATTAGCAGGTTAGTGGCTAGCGGCTAGTTGTTCGGTCGCTCCGCGGAAATACATATCAAGCGCGCCCGTATTGGCGCGCAACATCCGCCCAGCGACCGTTCTCAATTGCTCACAGGAAGTATCGCCAACTCCTTTAGCGGTACTTCTTTGCGCAGCCATCCACGATGGACTGCATGGCGTCCTTCTTGCGACCCATGTCCTTGGCCAAGGCAATCTGGCAGCGTGCGCGGACGAGATTGTGGTCGGGGCAGTGGATATTGAAGTAGGGATCTCCCAGGAGATAGTCGGTCAGGAACCGAGTAGCCAGCTCGCAGGCCAGCGCCAGGGGTGAGATTCCGAGGGTATTGAGCTCCGCGGGAGTCAGTCCACTGGCGGTCTGCGAGAGGAATCCATCGGCGAAGGCCCAGAAGATATTGAGGTCCACGCCGGTCTTCGTCAAATCCCGGCTGTCCTCGGCGGTGAAATTCGCGGCGAATCGGATGGCATCACCAAAGTCGTGTGCCACCAATCCGGGCATGACGGTATCCAGGTCGATGACCACCAGGGCATCCCGGGTCGCCTCGTCGAAGAGGACATTGTTGATCTTGGTGTCGTTATGTGTGACGCGCAACGGGAGTTCGCCGCGCATCTGGAGATCCGTGAGCTGGCAGGCCTCCTCCTCCACCGCCAGCAGGTCATCGGCCTCCGCCTTGGCGGATGCATAGCGCCCCTGGGGATCCAGACGGATGGCCTCCTTCAGCTGCTCGTAGCGCTTACGGGTATTGTGGAAATCGGGGATGGTGACGAAGAGATCGCCGGCCTGGAAGTCCTCCAGCACCCGCTGGAAATCGCCGAAGGCGACGCCGGCATTGCGGACGATGAGGGGGTCGTCGCAAGTATCGAAGGTGATGGAGGGCACGAAATTGACCACTCGCCAGAGGTCGCCGTTGTCCATCAGGTAGGTCTTGCGCTCGCCGGTGACCTCGGTGTGGTGATAATGGAGATTCATGCCCTCCGGACGCTTCCGCCGGATATACTCCGTCACCTTGTCGATATTCTCCATCAGCTGGACGGGATTCCGGAAGGCGAAGGAGTTCAGCTTCTGGACCACGTAGGACTTGATCCGCGCCATGCCCGCGCCGTCGTCCACGATGTAGTTCACCTTATACGTGTTGTTCACGTTGCCGGTACGCACCTCCTCGTAGGAGAAGAAGAGTCCGGGGAGGCGGAAGGCGGCGCCCACGCTCTGGAGCTTTTTGGCCAGATCCTGGGGCGAAGTATGCTGTGTAGAGGGCATGAGAAATAGGGGTTTCGGGAGGATTTCGTTTCTTGGATAATATAAGGAGGTCCAGGGGAGTTCCGGCGACGCGGCACGCCTTTTCGCCGCAACAGACCGCTACCGGACGGGCCGGACCGCCTCTTCCACGAAGGGCCGCCACCACCAGTCGTTCTCCAAATACCACCGGACAGTCCCCCGCAGGCCCTCCTCAAAGGACACCCGCGGAGACCACCCCAGCTCCCGGCGGATCTTCCCGATATCCATGGCATAGCGCAGGTCGTGTCCCGGACGATCCGGCGCCAAGCAAATCAATTCCTCGTAAGGGTGCCCCGAAGACCGCGGCCGCAATTCGTCCAGCACGCGGCAGACGCCACGGACCACCTCCAGATTGGTGCGTTCGCACTCGCCGCCGATGTTGTAGACACCACCCGGCACACCGCCATTGTAGACCCGCCACAGCGCCTCCACATGGTCCTCCACCGACAGCCAATCACGGATATTCTCCCCCGTGCCATAGACCGGCAACGCTCGCTCCGACAGCGCCTGCAACGCCATGCGGGGAATCAGCTTTTCCGGGAATTGGTAAGCGCCGTAGTTATTGGTACAATGGGAGAGCAGGATCGGCAGTCCGTAGGTGTTTCCCCAGGCCTCCGCCAAGTGGTCGCCCGCCGCCTTGCTGGCGGAATACGGCGACCGCGGAGCGTAGGGACTCTCCTCCCTAAAAGGCGCATCACCGGTTTTTAGGGAGCCATACACCTCGTCCGTGGAGACCTGCAGGAACCGGAAAGCGCGCTTTTTCTCCTCGGAAAGCACACGCCAATACTCCGTGGCGCACTCCAGGAGATTGGCCGTCCCCAACACATTCGTGCGCACAAAACACAACGGATCCGCAATGCTGCGATCCACATGGCTCTCCGCCGCCAAATGCATCACGCCATCCGGACGAAATTCCCGGAAGAGCGCCGAGACGCCCTCGCGATCGCAGATATCCAGCTTCGCAAAGGAGTACAGCTCGTTTCCCTCCACCTCCCG
>CAZMWS010000092.1:0-4275 GCA_964570085.1 uncultured Lentisphaeraceae bacterium
AGGAAACTGCGGCGGTAATGCCCTGAAACTGCCTTGCCTACCGGCGGTACGGTACCGCTACCACGCCACTGCCCTAGAGGCATTTTCGGGGGGTCCGGGGGGCCAGAGGCCCCTCCGTCCTTTGGAGATCTTCCTTCTTCGACATGCCTTCCCTGAGCCCATTCTGCTTCTAGACACGCCGGGAGAAAGCCGCCCCCGCCCCCCCCGAATTAGTATTTAGCAGGTTAGTGGCTAGCTGCTAGTTCATAAGGCACCTGCGGCGCTCTTCCGCGGCGCTTTTCCGCGGTACTGGTACCGCCGCGTTTATGCGGCGGAAGAGCCGCGTAACAACCGAACAACTAACGGCTAATCACTAACTACTAGCTACTTGCGCCGCAACCGGTTGCGGCGCATTGGCGCACGCGCCGGTAGATTCCGGCGCGGGGTTTCGCCCTGCGAAACCCTGGCCTAACTTCCTCCTTCCTCCTTCCTCCTTCCTCCTTTTTTCAATAATGGAGCCCCGCGAGGGGCGGAATCCTTATGCGCGTTTTACTAGTAGATGACGACCGCACCATTCTGGATTTCATGAAGGCGGGCTTTGAGTCTGCGGGCTACACGGTGTGTTGCGCGCTCTCGGGCACGGAGGGTCTGGAGAAGGCGCGCTCTGGAGGCTTCGACTTGGCCATCGTGGATGTCATGCTCCCCGGAATCGACGGCTTCCAGCTGGTGCGGACCCTGCGCCAGGAGAAAAAGACTCTCCCCATCATCATGCTGAGCGCCCGTAGCGAGGAGGAGAACAAGATCCGCGGACTGGAGTGCGGGGCCGACGACTATCAGACCAAGCCCTTCTCCCTCACGGAGTTATTGGCTCGTTCCGCGGCGCAGCTGCGTCGGAGCACCGCGGAGGCGGCGCCCACGGAATTGCGCGTAGCGGATCTTCGCATGGATCTCGTGGGGCGGAAGGTCTATCGCGGCGACACACGCATTTTATTGCAGCCCCTGGAGTTCCAGCTATTGGAGTTCCTGATGCGAAACCGCGGGCGCGTGGTCTCCCGCACCACCATCATGGAACACGTGTGGGAATACAACTTCGATCCCCACACCAACGTGGTGGACTCCCGTATCTGCCATCTGCGGGACAAGATCGACAAGGATTTTTCTCCCCGTCTCCTGAAGACCATCCGAGGCTTCGGCTATGTCCTGGAAGAACCTTGATTTTCTTCTTCCCTGGCGCGGCACGCTGAAGTTGCAGACCGCCAAGTATCTGGTGTGCTGCACGGCGTTGCTCATGGCGGCCAGCATGGCGCTGGCATTCCTCTCCCAACGGCAATTCCTCTTCTCGGAAGTCCGCGAGAGCCTGAATACCTTCGCCACCGAATTCCACTACGAGTATCTCTGCCAGAAAGAGGAGCCCTCCGGCGGCGCGCCCTGCCCCATCGAAAAACTCCCCGCCGCCTGCCGACAGGCCCTCCGCGAATGCGATCCACCCATGCTGGCACAGGTGGCCTACTGGGTGCCCAGCACCGGAAAATATCACCTGGCACTCCTCCAAAACGGCTCCCCCGTCAATGCCGTCTTCGATACCAATACCAACTCCCTCCAGAATCTGACGCCCTGCGACCCCATGGAGGCACTCCCCTACCTGGACCGGGAATTCAACGAGGAGTCCTACGGCATGGGCGTCAACCAGCTCTTCCTCCTCCTCGTGGACGCCGACGGCGATATCGGCGCGCGCTCCGATTTCGATGCCGTCTCCCAGAAGGGCTTCCAGAAGCTCTTCCGGAAGGGCCCGCCTCCCCAACGAATCGACCGCCTGGACTGGAATGGCCAGCGGATCATCTATACCGTCCGAAGGATCTACGACGGAAACTATTTGATCGTCGGCAAGAATGTCCAGGAGCATCTGGAGAACCTCCGGCAGCTCCTCTTCTTCTTCGTGCTGCTCTTCCTGGGCTCCCTGCCCTTCCTCGTCGTCGCCGCCGCATTCTTCGCGCGGAGGATCTCCGCTGGACTGGACCGCGTGGGCGCCGCCGCCGAAGAGATCGCGAAAGGCGACTACTCGCTGCGTCTGGAGACCCGTGGCGAGCCCAAGGAGATGCAGGCGCTCATCCGCTCCTTCAACTACATGACCGACAATACCCAGAAGTTCATGCAGGAGATCCAGAATGTGACCGACGATATCGCCCACGATCTGCGCACGCCCCTCACCCGCATGCGCGCACGCGCCGAGCTGGAGCTCATGAAGACCCGCGGCGGAGACTTCCCCGCACTGGTCGCCGAAGAGTGCGACGAACTCATCGGTACCTTCCAGACCATGCTGGATATCACCCGCCTGGAAAAGCGACTGGATCACTCCCCCGCTACCCCCACCGATCTCAATGCACTGCTGAAGCGCATGACAGAGGCCTTCGCCACCCTCGCCGAAGACCGGAAGATCGTCCTGGATCTCCAGCTGCCCGATACCCCCGTGGTCTTCGAATGCCAGCCGAAACAATGGGAGCGCATGGCCGCCAATCTCCTGGACAACGCCCTGAAATACACCCCCGCCGGCGGACGCGTAGTTCTCACTCTGGAAGAGTGTTCCGGGATGCTCCGCTTTTCCGTGAAGGACAACGGCGTCGGCATCGCGCCTGCGGATCAGGAGAAGGTCTTCCAGCGCTTCTACCGCGCGGATGCCAGCCGCAGCCAGCCCGGCAATGGCCTGGGCCTCAGCATGGTCAAGGCGGTAGCGGAATCCCTGGGCGGAACCATACAGCTCTTCAGCCAACCGGGAAAAGGCACCACCTTCCTGGTGATCCTCCCGCAAACCCCGCCTAGGCAATAGGCGCCGCAGGCGGAGAAAGATATCGAGGGGAGGAAAAACGCTATTCTGCGACAGGCAGGAGGAGTCCCGCCAGGGTCATCGCCCAGGCGACGCCGATGGCCGTCAGCATGCAGAAGACCGCGGCGCTCCCCATGTCCTTGGCGCGCTTGGCCAGCGGATTCCACTGGGGGAGACCAAATCCACAATGGCCTCCAGCCCCGAATTCAGCAGCTCCGTGGTCAACAACCCCAGCCCCAGGCACACCAGCACCATCCGGTTCACACAGCCCAACGGCAACACGAAGGCCAGGATCGTCTGGAATGCCACCAGCAGCAGGTCGTGGCGGAAGGCGGCCTCCCCGCAGAAGGCGGCCTTCAGTCCCTGAAAGCTATAGGAGGTCGCCGCAAAGAGATGAGAGAGGCCCGTCTTCTTGCCGGGAATGCGCTCCTCACACTCCTTCTGCGCGCCGTCGTCGTGCTTTTCGTCCATGAGAATCGCCTCCTCCGCAACTACTTTCCGCTCCGCACAAAGCGCCGCATATCCTGGTTCGCCTGCACCAGCATGCGGGAGTACTTCTTCAGGAAGGCGTTCTCGTCGTCGCAGGGCGCGTCCTGTCCGGTGGTGAGATTCCGTCCGTAGTACTTCTTTCCTGCGCCGATGGGCAGGATGTACTTGTATTCGGGGCAAACGAAGACCTCCAACTTCCAGCCGCAGACGATATAGAACTCGCGATTGTAGTTATCATCCAGGAGGCTCTGTCCCACGGAGTAATCGGAGGAGGGATTCTTGACGCCCAGGAAGGGCGCCAGCGTGGGAACGATATCGGTGTGCTGACTGCGGTGTTCCACCACGCGGGGTTCCACGCCGGGAATCCGAATCACCAGGGGCGCCTTGATCTGCTCCTCCACGAAGGTGGAGTTATGGCCAAGATGGCCCTTTTCATAGAACTCCTCGCCGTGGTCACCGGTCACCACGATGATCGTCCGCGCAGCGAGCTCCGGACGCGCCTCCAGCGCCGCCAGCAGCCGCCCAATCTGCCGATCCACCTGGTGGGCGGCATTCACCTGACGATTGCGCACGCGGACGGCGTCCTCGGCAGAGACGGTGGTGTAGTTGATCTCGGGCAGATAGTCGGTGGTCAATGCCTGATCCGCATCGAAGGTATAGGGCGCGTGGGTGCCCTCGAAGAAGTGGAATGCGAAGAAGGGCCGCGAGTCATCCGTGCGCTTCTCCAGGAAAGACAGGATGCTGTCGACGCCCTTCTCGTCCCGACGCCAGGGCTCCTTCTCCCGGAATTCCGTCATGCACTCCTGGGGAATGGAGGCGAAGATGGTCCGGTCGAATTCGGGATAAGAGAAGCGCGCGGAGGTCTGGACCAGAAACTCGTATCCGTCCTCGTGGAGCCAGTCGAAGAAGAGCGGCGGACGCCGCGTATTCAGGAAGGCATTCCAGTTGTTGCCGTAGAGGCCGTAGAACATGGAGAACATGGCGGG
>CAZMWS010000092.1:4285-8048 GCA_964570085.1 uncultured Lentisphaeraceae bacterium
GGTGCCGTGCCCGCCACTGTAGTGCTGGCGGCATGCGATGCCCTGCTGGGCCAGTCGCCAGAGATTGGGCATGGTCTCGGGATTCAGATGATCCGCGCGGAGGCTCTCCGCGGTGAGCCAGAGGATATTCATGGGCTTCTCGGGAGAGACGCGCTGAATGGGATTGATGGGATAGCAGAGTGTGGCGTCCTCGTCGGGATCGTCGCCGCGGAAGAGCCGGTCCTCCCGGGCGGGCTCCTTGCAGCCAATGCCCTTCAGGAAGCTCCGGACTCGCATGGAGAGAGTGATGGGATAGGTGTTGTTCATGGCCAGGAGATTCTTGTGACCATAGAAATCCGCCACGCCCAACAGGAACATGCTCAGGACCACCAGCCCCACTGCCAATAGACACGCCCAGGGCATCCCACAGGAGAGTCCACGGAAGAAACGCCCCTCAAGACCGACAGAAACACTCTTCCGCTGGAGTTTCCAGGCAAAGAAGCCACTGGCACACACCCAGAGCAAAATCCCCACTGCCGACGGAATCACCGTCTCCGCCCCAAGACCCATGGCCTCAAAGCCACCGGGAGTGATCAACAAATTCACCACCAGCCCATTGATGTGGTAGCCAAATTTGACCACAATCACCAAGTCCAGCACCAGCAGTAGCTCGCAGACCGTCGTCCAAAGCACCGCCCACACCAAGGAAACCACACTGTCCCAGCCCTTCGGCAAAAAACGCCCCAACAGCCAGGAGCCAATCACCCCCGGCAACAAATACGCCACCGGATACCCCAACAGCGTGATCCCCAGCCAGACCTTCGGAGAAACTCCACTCCCCAAACCCTGGGGCACAAAATACCCCAGGAATAACCCCAGGAAGATCACCCAGTGAACAAGGTAAAAGAAGGCATTCTGGCGATGCAAAACAGGAGAATTCTTCATAAAGACCTAGAAGAGAAGGGACTATGAATACAGAAAGGGACCCCGGATCCGCGGCAATTCCACGCGCATAAACCACCCGCTACACACGCACGAATCCGGCAACCTCCCTACTCTAGCCACATACTCCTCCCAGAAAATTGCCGCGAGATTACCAAATGGCAATGTTAGCCGGCCCCACCATCCCGCCCACCGGCTTTTTCCCCGCCAATCGCCGCGTCTTCTCCGTCCGTGGGGGTGGGGGTATATTATGCCGTTTTCCGTTTTTCGTGTTTTCCCGTCCTTTCGTGTCCGGGGCGTTTTTGGTTTCGGCGCGGGGGCATTTTCACCCGAGGATCCTGTAACATAGGGTTTTAGCAACCATGAAAGTCATTCTGGCGTATTCTGGCGGTCTGGACACCTCCTGCATCCTGACCTGGCTTCAAGAGAAGTACAACGCTGAGGTCATCACGTACTGTGCTGACGTAGGCCAGGCGGAGGAGTTGAATGGTGTCAACGAGAAGGCACTTGCCTGCGGCGCGAAGAAGTCCTACGTCGAGGATTTGACGGAGGAGTTTGCGCGTGACTACATCTTCCCGATGTTCCAGGCCAACGCCATCTACGAAAACATGTATCTCCTGGGCACCTCCATTGCTCGCCCCCTGATCTCCAAGCGTCTGGTTGAGGTCGCGAAGGAAGAGGGTGCGGAATACATCTGCCACGGTGCCACGGGCAAGGGCAACGACCAGATCCGCTTCGAGCTGTCCGCCTACGCCCTGAATCCCTCCATCAAGTTCATCGCGCCCTGGCGTTCTCCCGACTGGACCTTCAAGAGCCGTACGGATCTGATCAAGTATGCCCAGGAGCACAAGATCCCGGTGAATGTCTCCACCAAGAAGCCCTACTCCATGGACCGCAACCTGCTGCACATCTCCTTCGAGGGCGGCGTGCTGGAGGATCCCTGGGTGGAGTCCCCGAAGGAGTGCCATGTCATGACCACTCCCGTGGAAGACGCCCCCAACACCCCCGAGTACATCACCATCTCCTTCGAGAAGGGCAACCCGGTGGCGCTGGACGGCAAGGCGCTGTCCCCCGCCAACATGATGCGCGAGCTCAACCGCCTGGGCGGCAAGCACGGCATTGGCCGCATTGACATCGTGGAGACCCGTTTCACCGGCATGAAGGACCGCGGCGTCTACGAGACTCCCGGAGGCACCATCCTCTTCCACGCCCACCGCGCCATGGAGTCCATCACCATGGACCGCGAGGTCATGAGCGCCCGTGACTCCCTCATCGACAAGTACTCCAACATGGTGTACAACGGCTTCTGGTTCTCCCCCGAGCGGGAGTTCCTGCAGGCCGCCATCACCGAGAGCCAGAAGAATGTCACCGGCGATGTGCGCTGCAAGCTCTACAAGGGCAACTGCTACATCGTGGGCCGCCGTTCTCCCTACACTCTCTATGATCCGGAGGTCGTGACCTTCGAGGCCGACGATGTCTACAACCAGCAGGATGCCACCGGCTTCATCAAGCTGAACGCCCTGCGCCTGCGCATCAACGCCAACGCCAAGAAGCCCAACGCATAAAAAAAGCGCGTAGCGGGTTTCCGTTGACTGCGGAGGGGAGAGGCCATTTTCCCCGGCTCCTCCCCTCCGCGTCTCTTTTTCTCTCGAGACACCCCCTTTCTCCCCTTTTTCCCTTCCGATCCCATGGAAGTACAGCTCCTGAAATCCAAGCTCCACCGGGTGGAGGTCACCTCCGCCGACCTAGAATACGAGGGCAGCATGGCCATTGACCAGGAGTGCCTGGACATGGCGGGAATCCTCCCCTACGAGAAGATCCTCATTGTCAACAACAACAACGGCAGCCGCATCGAGACCTACGCCATCCCCGCACCCGCGGGCTCCCGCGTCTTCTGCCTCAACGGCGCCGCCGCGCGCAGCGGCATGGCGGGCGATCTAGTGACCATCATGACCTTCGGGATCTACAATCCCCAGGAGGCCGCCGCCCACAAGCCCACCGTCCTCCTCTTCCAGGACCACAACCGGAAGATCCTGACGAAAGACTAGGCGCACAGATACCCCTTTCTCCCTCCCTCCCTCCCTTTCCCCTTCCCGTTTTCCCCTTTCCGCGAAACTAGCTATATGGAAAAGATCCGCATCGGAGTCATCGGTTTCGGCACCGTGGGTGCCGGCGTGGTGGAGACCATCCTGAAGAACGCGCCCCTCATGGCCAGCCGCACCGGCGTGCAGCTGGAGTTGACCCGCGTGGCGGATCTGGATACCACCACCGACCGCGGAGTGAAGCTCCCCGAGGGCGTGCTGGGCCCCGATGCCATGGCGCTCATCGATTCCGACGACGTGGATGTGGTCGTGGAGCTGGTGGGCGGCACCACCATCGCCAAAAAGTTCGTCTCCGAGGCCCTCAAGCGCGGCAAACCGGTAGTCACCGCCAACAAGGCGCTTCTGGCATTCTGCGGAAAGGAGCTCTTCCAGCTGGCCGACGAGCACCACACCGAGATCTACTTCGAGGCATCCGTGGGCGGCGGAATCCCCTGCATCAAGGCGCTGCGGGAGGGCCTGGTGGCCAACCACGTGGAGGCCCTCTACGGCATCCTCAACGGCACCTGCAACTACATCCTCACCCGCATGGAGAACGAAAAGGCCGATTTCTCCATGGTCCTCCAGGCAGCCCAGAAGGCCGGATACGCCGAGGCGAATCCCTCCACTGACGTGGACGGCTATGATACCGCCAACAAGGCGGCGATCCTGGCCTCCCTGGCATACGGGAAGTGGTTCACTCTCGACGACGTGAATGTCCAGGGCATCCGGGACGTGACTCTCACCGACATTGAATACGCCTC
>CAZMWS010000093.1:0-8030 GCA_964570085.1 uncultured Lentisphaeraceae bacterium
CGGATTCACACACCTCCAGCACGCACAGCCGATCCTCTTCGCACACCATCTGCTGGCATACCTGGAGATGACCCGCCGCGACTGCCAGCGCCTCGCCGACACCCGCCACCGCATCAACCGACTGCCCCTGGGCGCCGGCGCACTGGCCGGTTCCACCCTTCCCCTGGACCGGAATTTCGTGGCAAAGGAGCTGGGCTTCGAGGAGGTCCTCCAGAACTCCATGGACGCCGTCGCCGACCGCGACACCAGCGTGGAATTCCTGTCCGATCTCTCCATCATCGCAATGCATCTCTCCCGCCTGGCCGAGGACATCATCCTCTGGTTCAGCCAGGAGTTCGCCTTCATCGAAATCGGCGACGCCTTCACCACCGGCAGCAGCCTCATGCCCCAGAAGAAGAATCCCGACATGGCCGAGCTCACCCGCGGAAAGACCGGGCGCGTCTACGGCGCCCTCATGGGTCTGCTGACCACCATGAAGGGCCTGCCCCTCACCTACAACCGGGATCTCCAGGAAGACAAAGAGGGCCTCTTCGATGCCATTGACACCGTGGAGCTGGTCCTCAAGACCCTCACCGCCATGATGGCAACCGTCAAGATCCGCCCCGCACGCATGCTGCAGGCCGCCTCCGATCCCGCCCTCATGGCGACCGACTTGGCCGAGGCACTGGTCCGCCAGGGAATTCCCTTCCGGGAAGCCCACCACCAGGTGGGACGCTTCGTGGGCGCCTGCCAGGCGAAGGGCGTCGCATTGGACAAAGCGGGCCTGGAGATGATGCGGGAGTCCATCCCCACCGCCACCGAGCAATTCCTCAAGCTCTTCGATCCCGCACACAGCACCGCCGCCCGCGATCTGGTCGGCGGCACCGCGCCCCGGCAGGTCCGCGAACAGCTCCAGCGCTGGCAGACCCTCCTGGAAGAGGCCCTCCAGCCCTAGAGAAAGCAAAACCCTTCTTATTCACCACCACCGTCCGAAACACGACACCATGAAAGCACACGGCTCCCTCTGTCTGCTGTTCCTCCTCGGCCTCATGCTCCAGGCCGGCGATTTCCGTTGGGTCAAGGCGCCCTACCAGTGGCACGCCGGCGGCGTAGTCGCCACAAAAATCGTCGACCTCCAGGGCGAGCCCTTCCGCATCCACTACTCCAGCCGCCGCAAAGCGCCCATGAAGATCACCCTGGTGGATGCCTCCCAGACCGCACGCAAAAAGTCCCCCAAGACCGTGGTGGACTCCTCCCTCCTGGCGACCGCCGGCTATCGGGAATACTCCGGATATCAGCAGGCGTATCTCGTCATTGAGGGCGATCCCCGCGGATGGGATGTCTCCCTGGATCTCTATCTGGATTCCCTCCAGGAATGGCGCCTCAAGACCGCCCTGGAAGACGAGGAAAAGGCCGTCTTCCGCAAGCGCGGCTTCTGGACTGGCGAGGGCACCCAGACGGTCGCCTTTGAGCCCGGCGAGGCACCCTGGCGCATCACCGCCATAGGCGACAAACCAGTCCCCATGAAGGTCACCGTGCAGACCGCAGACGAGACCGTGCTCTTCCAGCGGACCACACAGATCGCCGGCGGCGAATCCAGCGGATGGATCCACTCCATCAAGCCGGTCACCATCACCGTGGAAGCAGCGCCGGAACTCTCCTGGACCCTCGAGGCCGCCGTCGAAACCCGCAAGTAGTCCGGACGAATGGGTGACGCACCGAAAGATTTCAAGCTAGGGGGACTGGAGTTCCCCCGTCCCGAGCCCCAAACGCCCCTCTCCGCCCCGCAGCTCGATGCCGTGGCGCGGCGTTCTGCCAGCGGCGGCGTCCTGGCGCTCTTCGGCTCCCTGGCGCTACTCTTCCTGCTATGGAGCGCATGGTGTCTGGGATGGCTCTCCGTCACCCTGGCAAGCAATATCCTGGTGGTGGGCGCGCTCTCCCTCTCCGGCGGATACGTGATCCAACTGGCGCGCTTCCACCGCGCCTTGGGACTGCCCAATATGCGGCTGGCGGGATACATCACCCTGGCGAGCTACTGGATCCTAGTGGCCGGAATCATATTCAAGGGAATCCTCCCCCTGGAAAGCCCCACCGGCGGACTCTTCTCCCTGCTCCTCGCGCTGGAGGCGCTCATCTTCTATCTCACCCTCCGGGAAGCGCAACAGGACGGCCGCGCCCTGACCCTGGCGGTCTCCTCCACACTCCTCCATCTCCTGGGATGGCTCCTGACTCTCGCCATCGTTCTGGAAGCAATCCTGCGATACATGGCCCTCTCCGGCATTGTCCTCCTGCAGGCACACTACTTCCCCTTTCCGCCCATCCTGTCTCTGGCGCACGTCCTCCAGGACCATCTGGGCACCGCCACCACACTGGCACTGGCGGAGGCCGCAATCCTCCTGGCCGCACTCCTGCGTGTGCACTTCTACCACCAGACGCTCCCGAATCGCCCCGCATGCTCCCTCCTGAATCCCGCCGCACGGACCGCGCTGGCGCTCTTCGTGGCCGCAGTCCTCTTCGCCCAGGGCGTCTATCACCATATCCACCGCCAGTGGCTGGATCGCCTCCCCACCTGGGAAGCAAAAACACCCGCGGTTTCTGCAGACGAGGACCTGGCACAAGGGAGCCTCTCCCTCCGCCAGAAGGATCTGGGGACCCTTCTGGTCTCCCTGGAGAACGAGCCCCGGGAGAATGTCAGCGCCGACGCGCCCTTCCTCTGGCAGAACTTCTACGCCACTGCACAGGGCGGCGAATTCGTGCCGCTGGCACAATGGTTCCCGCCCGTGGAGGGTCCCGATGAAGAAGACGCACAGGCGCTGCGCCAGGAGCTGGCCCTCCTGGAACCCGCCCTGAAGACCCAGGAGGAACTCCTGGATGCACTGTCCTCCGCCCCCGATGCGCCACTGGTCCCCGGACTCTTCCTCCTGGAAGAATGGCGCTTCCTGGCTGCCATGGAATTGCGGGACGCCGATGGCGCCGCAGATGCCCTGGCGGATTTTTTGACGCTCGCCACGCACCTCTACCAGCAGGACTCCCTCGCCCAAAAGGAGGCGGCATGCCACTTCTTGGAACGCTGGGAGACCCTGGCACGCCGCGCAGCCACCCTCCTGGACCGCGAGCAGCTCCTGGAAGGTGCCCAAAAGGCCGATGAGTTCCTGAGCAAGACGCCCCTAGTCAAGACCCTCCAGCAGGAGAGCCTCCGGGACCACGAGGCAATCGCCACCGCGCTGGATGCCATGGGACACGGATTCTTCCTCGCCATGCCACTAATCCCCATGCTCGCCGAAACCGACGACCAGGTCCTCTGGCGGGATTTCCAGGAGACGCCTCCCGCCACCGGACGCATGCGCGGGGGCTTCCACGCACTCCTGCTCCATTTCCAGCAGCAGCGCTTCCAGAAGGACATCCTCCAGAAGGCCCAGGGCACTCTGGCGCAGCTGCAGGAAGACCTCCGGAATGGCGCCAACGACACAACCGCCCCGAAGGCGGACTGACCGCGGTCGGCTACATTGAGTAGACGACACCTCCGCACCCCCTTCCATACCTACACATACCATTATGCGCAACTGGCTTACGCACCTCATCCTACTCCCTCTCGCACTGGGCGCCTACGCACAGACCACAAACGGCTACATCGCCGGCAAGAACGTGATCCTGCGCTCCCGTCCCGCGTCCTACTACGAGCGACTGGCCGTCCTGAAGGAGGGCACTCCCGTGGAGATCGTCTCCCAGCAGGGCCAGGGCGATGGCCAGTGGATGGAAGTCCGCGTTCCCGAATCCGTCACCGTCACCGGATGGGTCCAGACCGACTGCCTGGACAGCGACGGAAAGGTGATCCACCCGCCCTGCCCCGTCTACACCGGCGCCGGACAGCTCTTCACCGCCTTCTACAATGCCAAGGAGGGCACCGTCCTGAAGCCCAGTAGCAGCGGCCGCAAAGATGGTCCCTGGATGGAGATCGTCCTGCCCGCCGACGCCACCGCCTGGGTGAGCGGAGAATACGTCGCCCTCGGAAATCCGCCGCCGCCCCCCGCAGAAGTCAAGCCCGCCGAAGAGCAGACGACCGTGGCAGCCGCCGCAGTGCTCCCCGCCGACAAGAGTGCGGAGCTGGCGAAGCGCCAGGAGGAGTTGCGCCGTGGCGAAGAGGAATTGGCCGGGTTGCAGAAGCAGGCGGAGGAGCTCAAGGCGCGTGCCGGTCGCCAGAGCGAAGAGGTCAGCCGTCTCCAGGAGGAGGCGAAGAAGTGGGAGACCGAGCGTGCCCAGACCCGCCAGCGCATCGAGGACGCCGCCCGCGAGCGGGAGCGCCTCCAGCAGGAGCAATCCGAGCTCCAGGCGCAGCTGGAAAAAGAGCTCACCCAGGCCAAAGAGAAGGCGCGCCTGGTGCAGGAGGACTCCGCCAAATGGGAGAGCGAGGCGCAGCTGGCCGGCGAGAAGCTCTTGGCCCTCCAGCAGGAGGCGAAGCGCCGCGAGGATGTCTATCGCGCCGAAGCCGCGGCCATGGCCGCCGAGCAGAAGCGCTCCGAGGAGGCCGCTCTGGCTGCCCTGGAAAATGTGAAGAATGCCCAAAAGGAGCAGGAGGCCGCACAGGCGAAGCAGCAGGAGCTCCTGCTGGCCATCGGCTCCCTCCAGAAGGAAGTGGATTCCGCCGCCGACAAGACCCGCCAGCTCCGGCAGGAACGGCAGGATCTCGAGGAGGCCGCGCGACAGGAATCCGAGCGTCTGGAGGCCCTCCGACAGGAACAGCAGCGACTCGCTGACGAAAACCGCCAGCAGCTCGCCAAGGCCGAGGAGGCCCGCAAGGAGCGGGAACAGACCCAGGCCGAGCTGGATCGACTCCAGAACGAGACCACCGAATTGCAGTCCCGCCTGGACGCCGCACGGCAGCAGCTGGAGGAGCGCCAGCAGGCCGCCCTGGAGGCCCAGAAGGAAGCCGAAAAGCCCTCCGAGGAAGAGCAGAAGCTCTCTGCCGGACTGGACGTCATTCCCGTGGCAGCCCCCGGCGAAACCACCCGCGTCTCCCTGAGTGGCATCGTGGTGCCCCTGGGCGCCAATGCCAACGCCGATACCTCCCACGCCCTCTGCAAGGTGGAGAACGGCAAATATGTCCCCCTGGCATACCTGAAGGCAGACCGCTTCCCCCTCAAGGACTGGGAACTCCAGGAGGTCACTCTCTCCGGACTCCAGGAGATCCGCCGAGGCTGGAGCCGCCCGCTGGTCACCGTCAAGGGCATCGTCCTGAAATAACCTCAATCACGAATCCATCATGAGAATCTTCGTTGCCGGCGGCGCCGGATACATCGGCAGCTGCACCACAGAATACCTCCTCGACCACGGACACCAGGTCACCGTCTTCGATGCCCTCCTCAACGGGCACCGCGACGCCGTGGATCCCCGCGCCGATTTCATCCAGGGGAATCTCTGCGACCTGGAGGCGCTCCAGCGCGCCATGGACAAGGCGCAGCCCGAGGGCGTCATCCACTTCGCCGCCTTCATCGAGGTAGGCGAGTCCATGAAGGATCCCCTGAAGTATTTTCACAACAACGTGGGCAACGCCATCAACCTGGCGCAGGCCGCCTGTGACCACGGTGTGCGGAAGGTGGTCTTCTCCTCCACCGCAGCCGTCTACGGCATGGCGGAGCACATGCCCATCTCCGAGGAGGAGCCCAAGGCGCCCATCAATCCCTACGGCGAATCCAAGCTGATGTTCGAGAAGGTCCTCTCCTGGACCAACCAGCTCAAGGGACTCAAATACACCGCCCTGCGATACTTCAATGCCGCCGGCGCCACCGCCCTCCACGGCGAAGACCACCACCCCGAGACGCACCTCATCCCCCTCATCATCCAGGCGGCAAAGGGCGAACGGAAGTCCATCTCCATCTTCGGCGAAGACTACGATACCCCCGACGGCACCTGCGTGCGTGACTACATCCATGTGCTGGATCTGGCGCAGGCACACCTGCTGGCCCTGCAGTCCGACTACTGCGGCGCCCTGAATCTTGGCACCGGCGGCGGGAGCTCCGTCCGCGAGGTCATCGACACCGTCCGGAAGATCGCCGGACACGACTTCCCCGTGGAGGTCGCCGCCCGACGCCCCGGAGACCCCGCGCGACTCATCGCCGACTCCACCGCCGCCAAGCGCATCCTCGGCTGGAAGCCCCAATACCAGGATCTGGAGACCATCGTGCGCTCCGCCTGGGAATGGCGCGAAAAGCACCCCCGGGGCTACGACGACCAGAAGTAGCCGCCACCCTCCCCGCACATGCTCCGGCGCACCGCCATCCTCTTCCTGCGGGCACTCTGCCTGGTCCTGGCGGCATTCCTGCTGCACAGGCTCCTGATCCAGCAGGATAGAGGACTGCTGGAGAGCTTCCTCCAGGCCACTACCTCACTCCCCGGAATCGCCGCACTGGCACTCTACCTCTTCGTGCAATTCCTGGGCGCCTGGCGCTGGCAAATCCTCCTGCGCCCCCCGAAGCTGGAGCTGCCCTTCCTGCAGGCATTCCGCCTGACCATGGGCGGGAACTTCTTCAGCCTCGTCATCCCCGGCGGAGTCTCCGGCGACATCGTGAAGGTCGGCGCCGCCACCTGCGCCCATCCCGGAAAGGCCCCGGAACTGGCGCTGGTCGATCTCCTGGACCGCGCCATCGGATTGGCGGGGCTCTTCCTGGCCGGCGGCTGCACCCTGGCACTCCTCCTGGCAACCGGCGAACTGGCCGCACTCCCCAACCAGGCCGCGCTGGCGGCCGCACTGCTCCTCGTCGGGGGACTCGCCGGAATCGCAGTCCTGGTGCTCCTGGCACTCTGGTTCCTGAAACACGCCAGGACAGTCCGCACCTCCGAAGCGCCCTCCGCGGGCTTTCTCCGTAGGATGCTCCAGCGGCTCACCCAGGCGCTGTCCCTCTACCAAGACGCCCCTGGCGCCCTGGGGAAGGCGCTCCTCATCTCCTTCCTCATCCACGGGCTACTGGGACTGGAGCTCTTCTGCCTGGGGAGCGCCCTCCCCGACTGCAAACCAGCAGTACTCCCCTGCTTCCTCGTCGCGCAACTGGCCAACGCCACCGCAATCCTCCCCCTCACCCCCGGGGGACTCGGCGTACGCGACACCGTGGCACAACGATTCCTCCTGGCCTTCGGGACGGCCTCCGGAGACGCCACGCTCATACCCCTTTTCCATACCATCGTCCTGACCCTGTGGGGACTCCTCGGCGCCGTGCTCTACCTGATCACACCGCCCCCGAAACCCGCCACACGGTCGGAAGAAACCCTCAACCCATAAAAAAACGCATCCCATGAAACACACGGTCATCAAATCCGCCCTCGCCTGCCGGGACTTCGGCACCACTCTCACCGTCGCCGGATGGGTCCGCACCCGCCGCGACTCCAAGGGCGGCTTCTCCTTCGTGGAGATCAACGACGGCTCCTCCTTCGCGAACCTCCAGGTGGTGGCCCCCAAGACGCTGTCCAACTACGACGACGAGGTCCTGAAGCTCTATCCCGGCTGCGCGGTGCTGGTTACCGGCAAGCTCACCGAGAGCCCCGCCGCCGGCCAGGCCGTGGAACTCCATGCGGACACCCTGCAGGTCCTGGGCACCTGCGATCCCCTGAAGTATCCCCTCAGCAAGGGCCGCATCTCCTTCGAGAAGCTCCGCGAAGTGGCACACCTGCGCCCCCGCACCAATACCTTCGGCTGCGTCGCACGAATCCGAAACTGCCTCGCCATGGCCACCCATCGCTTCTTCCAGGGACGCGGATTCTACTACTTCAATGCCCCTATCCTCACCGCCAGCGACTGCGAGGGCGCCGGAGAAATGTTCCAGGTCACGACACTCGATCTGGAGAAGCTCCCCCGGAATCCCGAGACCGGGAAGGTCGATATGCAGCAGGACTTCTTCGGAAAGGCCGTGAACCTCACTGTCTCCGGACAGCTGGAGGCCGAGACCCACGCCTGCGCCCTGGGTAGCGTCTATACCTTCGGACCCACCTTCCGCGCCGAAAAGTCCAACACCACCCGACACCTCTCCGAATTCTGGATGATTGAGCCGGAAATGGCTTTT
>CAZMWS010000094.1:0-8013 GCA_964570085.1 uncultured Lentisphaeraceae bacterium
AGTAGTTAGTTGTTAGCCGTTAGTTGTTCGGTCGCTGCGCGGCTCTTCCGCCGCAGCACGCGGCGGTACTTGTACCGCGGCAAGAGCCGCGGAAAAGCGCCTGCGGCGCCTTGTAAACTAGCCACTAGCCACTAATTGCTAAGTACTTACGGCGCTACTAGCGCCGTACCGCCGGTAGGCGGAAGAGCGCCGCAGGCACCGCTTTAACCTTCTATCTACAACCTTCTATCTTCTACCTAGGCTAGGGGCGGGGGTACGGGGGCGGCAGCCTCCCGTCCTTTGGAGATCTTCCTGCGAAAACCGCGCTAGGAAGAAAACGCGGCGGTGGAAAGCATGCGCCGCGGTGCGACCAAAACGCCTGTACCGTACCGCGGCAAGAGCCGCGGAAAAGCGCCTGCTGCACCGTATGAACCTACTACCTACCTCCTCCTCCTTTCTACCTGTGAAGGGGCCAGGGGCGTTTCTGGGTATCATGACAAAACCGGGAAGGACCTGTCAGATGTCATTTCAATGATAATCTTTTGACAGGATTTGTCCTTATGTGTCGGGGGTAGTCCTCTTTTTGTAATTCTTTGGAAATCAAGAAGAAAGGGCAAAAATATTGTGAGTGTGGCTTGTAAAGTGGGTAGGGAGCGTGTTACATTTTGGGCATTCCAGGAAGGGTAGGGCGCTTGGGGATTCTCCGATTTCGCCGCCGTATTTCCGGGGGCGTCTTTTGGTGATGGGTGGCCGAGGTCTCCAGCCGGGGGGCGTCCTGCGTGTGGAATTTCGTGGCGGCAAGATTGTGGCGTCCTTCTGCTCCTTCTCCCTTACCTAGAACCCCCTTTTTTTGTCGCTGCCTCTTTTGGCGTCCGGGCGTGTAGAACGCGTCCATGTCGGGAGGCCAATTTGTCATCCAAACCAAGCCCTCAAGGAGAGATCTGTGAAAAACTGTTCTACTGACCGTATTCGCAACTTCGTATTGGCTGGCCAGGCGGGAGCCGGCAAGACCTCGCTGTCCGACCTGATTCTCTTCAAGGGCGGCGCGGTTTCCCGTCAGGGCAGTGTGGATGCCGGCACCAGCGTCTCCGACTTCCGGAAGGAGGAGCAGGAGAAGAAGAGTTCTATCTATTCCGCCATCCTGAATACCCCCTGGAAGGACGGACACTTCTTCTTCGTGGACACTCCCGGAGCCACCGACTTCTGCGGTGACGCCCTCAACGCGATTTCCTCCACCGACCTGCTGGTCCTGGTGGTGGATGCCTCTCAGGATATTGGCCCCGGTACCATCCGCGCCTGGCGCGAGGCCCGGAAGCTCCATCTGCCCCGAATGGTCTTTGTGAATGGCTGCGACAAGGACGAGGCGGATTTCACCCGCACTGTGGAGCGCCTGAAGGAGACCTGCATTCGCAAGGCGTGTGTCTCTGTGACTCTGCCTGTTGGCGAGAAGAGCGCCCTGAAGGGCGTCGCCAGTGCGCTGTCCAAGGAGGGCTCCGCCGCCTTGGGCGCCTTCGGTGCCAAGAGCCACCAGGATTTGATCGAGTGCGTGGCCGAGTCCGACGAGGCCCTCATGGAGAAATTCTTTGAGGAAGGCACCCTCTCTGACGAGGACATCCTGCATGGCCTGCGCAAGGCCGTGTTGCAGGAGAATGTGGTGCCCCTCTTCGCGGGCTCCGTGGCAAAGGACATCGGCGTGACCGAGATGCTGGACTTCATCGCCCAGTATGGTCCCTCCCCCATCGATGCCGTTCCTCTGAACCTGGCCTCCGGCAGCGTTGACCGCAAGGGCGATGCCCCCGTGGGATACATCTTCAAGTCCGTGAACGACCTCTTCATCGGTCAGCTCACCTACATCCGCGTGCTCTCCGGCGTGTTGCGCAAGGACATGGATCTGGTGAACACCTCCAACCAGGGCAAGGAGCGCCTGGGCGGACTGTTGCGGATCCAGGGCAAGAACCAGGAGAATGTGGACGAAGCGGGCCCCGGCGAGATCGTCGCCGTCGCCAAGCTGAAGAACACCGGCATGCTGGAGATCCTCTCCGGCGGCGCCACGGACATCGTCATGGGCCCCGTGGACTATCCGCAGCCCACCACCATCTACTCCATTGCCGCTGCCAACAAGGGCGAGGACGACAAGTTGGCCGCCGCATTGGCCCGTCTGCTGGCGGAGGACAAGACCCTGAAGATGGTCCGCGATGCGGAGACCCACCAGACCGTGATCTACGGCATGGGCGATCAGCAGATCAACCTGCTGGTGAACCGCATGAAGAACGACTTCAAGGTCCAGGTGACTCTGGATTCCCCGAAGGTGGCCTATCGCGAGACCGTCCGTGGCATTGGCAAGGCCGAGTTCCGCCACAAGAAGCAGTCTGGTGGACACGGCCAGTTCGCCGAGGTGCACATGCGCCTGGAGCCCTTCCAGGGCACCGCAGAAGAGGAGTACCAGTTCGGCAACGAGGTCGTTGGCGGCGCCATCCCCAAGAACTTCATTCCCGCCATCGAGAAGGGCGTGGCCGAGACCCGTCTCTCCGGTCCTCTCTCGCACTCCAAGTGCATCAACTTCAAGGCGGTCGTCTTCTTCGGCAAGTATCACCCCGTGGACTCCTCCGAAATGGCGTTCAAGATCGCGACCCGCGGTGCCTTCCGCGCCGCCATGGCGCAGGCGAAGCCCGAGTTGCTGGAGCCCATCATGCGCCTCACCATCGAGTTCCCCGACGAATACATGGGCGCCATCCAGGGCGATCTGAATACTCGCCGTGGACGCATCCTGGGAATGGATCGTCAGGATGGCCAGCAGATCCTCACCGCGGAGATGCCTCTGGCCGAGGTCTACAAGTACCCCAGCCAGCTGCGCTCCATGACCCAGGGACGCGGCGGATTCAGCATGGAATTCGACCGCTACGATCCCGTTCCCTCCGCTCTGGCGAAGCAGATCCAGGAGGCGGCCGCCAAGGAAGAGGAGGACGAGGAGTAGCCTCTCTTCCCTTCTTTCTCCGACGCATCCCTTCCCGTCAGCCCCCGGACGCGCGTTCCCCGCGGGTCCGGGTGGCATGGAGGGGAATCGGGCGTCTCTTCTGCCACGGCATCCTCGCTCACGGGTCTCCTGGCATTTTCTGCCTGCGTGTCTGAGGAGACCCGCATTCGCGAGGTAGATTATGCCGGGAGCCGTAATAGACGGCTCCTCTCTCCGAAACGAGGAGGGGAGCAATTCTCTTCTTCGCCGATCCGGAATGTTCTTTTCGATCTGCCGTTGGCGGAACCCCCTGTCTTTATTTTTGTAGTTTTTTTATGATGGATGACGATTTTTCCGAGCGCCGGCGCCGCCGGGAGCGCGATGACCGCAGGGCTCCCGGCGGGGCTTCTGCTCCCGAGGAGGGGCTGCTGGAGGAGGTGAATCCCAACGAGGGATTGCCCTTCGCCCGCAAGTGGCGCATGGCGGTCTTTGGCGGCTCCTTCGATCCCGTGCATCTGGGACATATTCGGCTGGCGCGGCAGGTGCTGGAGCACGATTTGGCGGACGAGATCCTCTTTGTTCCCGCGCGGCGTTCCCCCTTCAAGGGCGCAGGCATGATGGATACCGGCGCGGAGCGCATGGAGATGCTCCAGAAGGCGCTTGCCGAGGCCTTGGAGGAGCAGGAAAGCTATGTGGTCACCTATCCCGACGGTCGCCAGCAGGAGCGCAAATACCGCATGGGAGTCTCCGACGTGGAGTTGCGCCGAGGCGGAGAGTATTCCTATACCTACGATACCCTGATGATGCTCTCCCGGATCTATCCCGACGTGGAGATTCGTTTCCTCATGGGCACTGATTGCCTGCGGGATCTGCAGAATTGGCACAATGCGGGTGGACTGCTGAAGAACTTCGAGTTCCTGGTCTATCCCCGCGCCGGCGTGCAGCCCATGGGTCCCGTGGAGGTGGTGCGCACCTTCCGGTCCTTGGCGCCGAAGCTGGTGAAGGGCATGCTCTCCGAGGAGGACTTCCCCACCTGGGAGCTCTCTTCTTCCGAAATCCGCGAGCGGATTGCCCGCGGCGAGGATCTTTCCGAGGCCCTTCCCAAGAGCGTCTGGAACTACATCCGGGAGCACGGACTCTATAAGAAGCAGTAGTCGCTCACACAAAAAAACAGAAAACCCTTTCTTCTCTCTCTCGCATCTATGGATAACACCGAAAAGACCCCGAAGGCGGCTTCCGCCGATCTGGATAGCCTGGAGCTGGCGAAGCTCTGCGTGAAGGCCTGCGAGGACGCCAAGGCGCAGGACATCCTCCTCTTCGATGTGCGCGAACGCCAGGCCATGGTGGCAGAATACTACATCGTGTGCAGCGGCACCTCCATGCCCCATATCCGCGCCATTGCGGACCACGTGAAGCGCGCCATGCTGGAGACCGGCCGGAAGCCCCGCGGCACCGATGGCGACGCCGAGAGCCGCTGGATGGCGCAGGACTACGGCGTGGTGCTGGTGCACATCCTGGAGCCGGAGATGAGGAATTTCTACCAGCTTGAACAACTTTGGGACGAGTCGAAGGTCATCTGCCGTTCCACACCCGCAAAGCCCGCCCCCGGATTCACCGGGCGGTAGGGGCTCATTCGTGCTTCCCACGACGAGCCGGAGCCGCCTTCAGCGCGGCGCCTGCCCGCCGCGTCCTGGAGGCAAAAGCCAGACCAAAACCCCAACAGGGAAGGAGAACACACCCTAATGAGAGTCATCGTCATCATGGCCGGTGGTACCGGCGAGCGTTTCTGGCCGCTGTCCCGCGCTTCCCGCCCCAAGCAGCTTCTGACTCTGACCAGCAGTGGTCATTCCCTCCTGGCCGAGGCGGTGGAGCGCGCAAAGGCGGTGCTGCCCGCCGAGAATATCTTCATCGCCACTAGCCAGGCGCTGCGCCAGCCCATCCTGGACTGCAACCTGGGAGTCCCCGCGGAGAATGTCCTGGCGGAGCCCAGCCAGCGCAATACCGCCGGATGCCTCATCTATGCCTCCGCCGCCATCCTGGCCAAGCATCGCGAGCTGGGTCCCGAGGGAGTCACCATGGGCGTGCTGACCGCCGACCATCGCATTCCTGATGTGGCGCCCTTCGCGGAGACCGTCACCGCCGCCTTGGAAGAGGCCGAGAACAACGACACCCTCATCACCATCGGCATTCGCCCCGTGCGTCCTGAGACCGGATACGGCTATCTGCAGGTGGGCAAGGACAACCACTCCTTGAACAACAACGAGAAGTTCCCGCTCTACAAGGTCCTCTCCTTCCACGAGAAGCCCGATGCCCAGACCGCCGCGAAGTATATCGCGGGCGGCTCCTGCTACTGGAACTCCGGCATGTTCTTCTGGCGCCTCTCTACCTTCCAGAACGAATTCGGCCGCGCGAATCCCATCCTGGCCGAGACTCTGGAGGACATGACCGACGCACTGCTCTCCCGCGACGAGAAGCGCGCACACACCATCTTCGACGCCATGCCCGATATCTCCATCGACTACGCGCTCATGGAGAAGTCCGACCGCATTTGCGTGATCCCCGGAAACTTCCTGTGGGACGACCTGGGCAACTGGGAGGTCATCCAGCGTACCTTCCCCTTGGACCAGGAGGGCAATGTGGCCTTCGGAAATCCCGTGGTGCTCGACTGCTCTTCCAGCATCATCTACAATTCTCCCGGGCAGGACAAGGTGGCTGTGGCTGCCGTGGGCCTCAAGGACATGGTGGTTGTCGTGGACGACGACGCCGTGCTGATCATGCCCAAGGATCGCACGCAGGACGTCCGCGACGTGGTGGCCGCCCTCCGCGCCCGCTCCGCCAGCCAGCTCTAGTCCCGACCGGCTATAGACGCGCCTGACTACAGGCGCATATCGGGGAATCCCCGCTGCGGCGAATCTCTTCGCCCGCGGGGACTCCCCGTTCGTTTTTTCCGAAAAAAGCCCCCCTGCCGGCATGGGGCCGGTATTGCGCCTCCCTCCCATGGATCTCTCTTCGTCACCCTCCCGCAAGCGCGGAGGACTCCTCGCTCTTTTGGTTTGCGCCTCCATCTGGGGACTCGCCTTTTCTGCCCAGAAGAAGGGCATGGAGTTCTTGGGACCCTGCGGCTTCAATGCCATTCGCTCCTTCATCGGCGCCTTGGCGCTGGTGCCCTGCATTGCGCTGCTGGATCACCTGGATGGCCGGAAACCCTCCCTCTGGGGCTCGGCACGTACGCCGATTGGACGGATCCAGTTGCTGGTGGGCGGACTCCTCTGCGGTCTGGCGCTGGGCTGCGCCAGCCTCTGTCAGCAGGTGGGCATTGTGGGCGCCGCAGTGGGAAAGGCCGGCTTTTTGACGGCGCTTTACATCATCATCGTGCCTATCTTCGCTACCTTCCTGGGCCGCAAGACCTCCGTGGTGGTGTGGATTGCCGCGGTGCTGGCGCTGGCGGGCAGTGCGCTGTTGTGTGGCGTTTCCCTGAAGGGCTTCAGCCTCCAGGGGAGCGATCTGTGGCTCCTGGCGTGCGCGGTGCTCTTCGCGGTCCAGATCCTCCTGGTGGACCGCTATGTGGCGCGGACGGACTGCTTCCGGCTCTCTTTCCTGCAGTTCCTTTGCGCCGGAGTGGTCTCTCTGGTGGTCGTGCCTTTTGCCGGGGAATCCCTCTCCCTCTCTGCAATCACAAAAGCGCTGTGGCCACTCCTCTTCTGCGGCGTGCTTTCCAGTGGCGTGGCATATACCCTCCAGTGCGTGGGACAGAAGTATGTCCATCCCGTGGTGGCCACGCTGGTCATGAGCCTGGAATCCGTGATTTCCGCCCTGGGGGGATGGATTCTCTTGGGCGAGACCCTGAATGCCCGGGAGATCATCGGCTGCTGCATCATCTTTGCCGCCGTCCTGATGGCACAGTTCCGGAAGGACTGATTCGCCGCGACACTCCCCCCCGCCTTCGTTCGTTTCCCTTTTTTCTCTCCCGTTGAAGTAGACAATGCCGAAGCATAAAGCATTTCCCGAGGGACAGATCAGTCTCGCGACCCAATTGAGATATTTCCGCAAGAAGCTTGGCCTCACGCAGGTCGAGATGGCGGCGCATTTGGGGATCTCGCATAGCCTCTATACCAAGCTGGAGGTGGAAAATATCACTACCACCCAGAAGCGCGTGGAGGAATTCGCCGTGATCCTCCATACCACGCCCGCATTCCTGCTGAAAGGCGAGGGCGCGGAATACCCCGCCGGCAGCCCCGAGGCATGCCCCCGGCTCACTGACGAACTCCTCCATAAGATCCTGGCATTCGTCATGGATCCCGAAAACCAGGCCGCCGCGCGAAAGCTGGCCGAGGCATCCCCCGAAAAGTCCCCCGAAAAGGTCATGGCCACCTTCTTGAAGGGGATGATACTGTAGGGGAAGAAAAAGGAGGAAGGAGGAGGGAGGAAGGAGGAAGTTCGGCCAGGGTTTCGCGTGGCGAAACCCATCGCCGGGAAGACCCGGCGATTGCGCCGCATGGCGCCTTCGGCGCAATGGGCAATGGGTGATGGGGGGAGGCAATGGTACCGCGGCCCTTGCCGCGGAATTCCCGCGGAGCTGCCATACAAACCTACTCTCCACTACCTTCTCCCTTCTACCTAGTAAAGCGGGGGGACGGGGGTGCAGCCTCCCGTCCTTTGGATATTTTGCACGGTCAAATATTGAAGGTTCTTTCCCCAGCGAGTGCGCGTTTGGCGTGTGGCGCTAGAACAATGCCTTCCTACACAAAAAAACGGCGGCGAAGATATGACTTCGCCGCCGTTTTTATGTTGTGAGCTTTTTCCCGCAATTCGCGGCCTACGTGCCGCTAATTGCGTGGGGGTTCCGGGTTTTCGGTATCCAGGAGGATCCACTTTCGGAGGGTCTTGTGTCCCTTGGAGAGTGAGAAGCTCTTCTGGTTATCGGGGAACTTCTTGCTATGGACGGTGATGGTGCCGTCGGTGCCGTGGATGGCGATGGTGGCCTTTCCGTCTTCCAGGGAGATCACCTCCAGGTGGAGTCCGGGGGTGGTTTCGAGGGTGGCGAAGGGCAGGACGGTGAGGATTGCGGGGACCTGTTCTTT
>CAZMWS010000095.1:0-7960 GCA_964570085.1 uncultured Lentisphaeraceae bacterium
ACCTTCTGGGCGATGTCCTTGAGGCGGTCGTCGGGAGAGAGGATGAGGGACTGTCCGCGCAATCCGGAGTTCTCCACGGCGGGAGCGAAGGCGAGTCGCCGGATGACCTGTGCGGAGTCGCCGGGGCTCTCCAGGATGGTGACCTGCTTCTGTCGGGCGAGTTCCGCCAGCTCGGGGGAGACGGGATGGCTTCCGGTGACGATGAGCAGCCGGATCTGCCGGGTGATGACGTGGTATTGGATATCGGGGCGATCGCCGACGATGACTGCCAGGTGTTCCCGATCCTGCCAGGGAAGGTGTTTGTCGAAGGTCTCCATCTGCATGGCGGCCACGTAGACCTGGAAGCTGGCGGATTCCTTGGGATCGCAGGCGGCCACCACGGTCTTGGCGTCCAGCGCCCGCGCGATGAGTCCCACGGAGGCGGTGACCTCCCGGGAGGCGAGCTTCCGGGAGCCCTCCTGGTCGCCGAGACCCAATAGCTGGTTTAGCACGCCCATGGGACTCAGCATGCCATGGTAGCATCCCTGCGCATCCACCACGGGCAACCGGGGAAGGCCGCTCTTGCGGAGGATCTCGAAGCCCTCCCAGAGCGTCACGCCGGCGGGGATGGTGACGGGATGGCTGTCCATGAGGTCGGCCACTCGCACATAGACATCGTTTCGGCAGACAGGCGCGGGGAGATGGAAGCGGTTGAGGAGGAATGCGGCGCGCTGGGAGAGTCCGCCGGGGCAGAGTGCCTGGACATTGGGCAGGCCCTGTCGACGCCGCAACTCCGCCAGCGCAATGGCGGCGGAGATGGAATCGATATCGGGATTCCGGTGTCCGGATACGTAGATCGTCTTGATGTTTTCGTTCATGGCTGTGGTAATCAATATCAGGGGAGGGGGTCCTGCGGGGCATCGGGGGACTTCTTCTCTTCGGGGAAGAGTCCGTTGAGCCACGCTTCAATGCAGTGCGAGGGGAGTCGGTCGGCGATGGTGCGTCCTGCCAGTCGTTCGAGGGAGTTTGTTCCGCGCAGGGAGAGTCCCTCCAGAAAATGCGCATTTGGGCAGAGCTCTTTCCAGTGTGCGAAGGTGCGGGCTTCTCCGCCGCCGCCGTGGGTGGCGAAGGGAATCACGGTCTTTCCCGCCAGGAAGTCATTCTCTTCCAGGAAGCGCTCCACCGCCGGAGCGCCCTGTCCCCACCAGACCGGGCTCCCTAAAAAGATCACGGGATACTCCGCGAGATCCGCGTGGCTCTCCGCCGTCAGCTCCGGGCGAATGCCGCCCTTGAGCTCCTTGCGGGCGCGCGCGACGGTGCGGAGGTATCCGCCGGGATAGGCCTCCCGTACCTCCAGCGGAAGAATGGGCGCGCCGGTGGCCTCGTGGATCCAGAGCGCCACCCGGCGGGTGTTCTTTGCCGGCGAATCGCTGAAGACCACGATGAGCGCCTTGCCCGGGAGGTGCCCATGGAAGGCGACGCCGGAGTCCTTCGGGGGCTCCCGGAGGAGGAAGAGCGCCGCCAGGGCGAAGAGCAGCACCAGTATGGTCAGGATCCAGAGGGTCATGGGAGGAGAGGAAGAGCGGTGATTTGGTTGCGGGAGGAAATCTACATCCTTGCGGTGAAGGCGAAGGGCGGCAGGACGGGTTGGTAGTCCCGCCATTCCTCCGGAGAATAGAAGACCTTCGCCAGGAAGAGCCCCCGCGCCGGCGCAGAATCCGCCGCCAAAGAGCGGGATTTTCCCTCCAGCACCCGAAGGGCATCCTGGGGCTTCGCATAGCCCTGGCCGACATGCACCAGGTATCCCACCAGGCTACGCACCATCTTGTAGAGGAAGCTGTCTCCCACCGCATTCACATAGAGGAGGCCATCCCCATTCTGCAAGAGCTCCAGACGCCGCAGATTCCGCACCGTGCTCTCGATTTCCTTGCCGGGATTGACGGCGAAGGAGGCGAAATCGTGTTCGCCCTGGAGATACGACGCGGCCTCCCGCATGGCATCCAGATCCAGCTCGTGGGGCGTCCGCCAGAGATACCGCACATAGAGAGGATTGGGCTTGAAGCCGGGCGCCAGGCAGTAGGTGTATGCCTTTCCGCAGTTGTCGAAGCGCGCATGGAAGGGCTTTTCGCAGACTCGGCAGCTCTTTACGTAGATGTCCTCGGGGAGCCACCGGTTCAGGCGCCGCCCCAGCTCCTGGGGATCCACGTCGGCGGGCAACCTGACCTGGAAGGAGACCTGCTGGTCCAACGCATGCACCCCGGAATCCGTCCGGCTGGATCCAAAAATCCGCAACTGTGGATCCCGCATCATGAGACGCAGACGGGTGAGCAGCTCTCCCTGCACCGTGGGATTGGAGGGCTGCACCTGCCAACCCGCATAACGGGTGCCGTCGTAGGCAATGGAGAGGTGAAAACAGGTCTCCGGGACCTCCTGCGGAGAGACACTGGAATTCTGGATGGTTTCGTCGTCTGCCATACGCAGTCAATAGCAAAAAGGCCGGCCGCGACTATGAAAAGGAGTCGGGACCGGCGAATGGAAGGGAGGCCGCGGAGACAGATCAAGGGATCCGGCGCAACGGAGTCTCCCGTCGAAAAAAGAGTCGTGTGCGGCGAAGGGAGCGGTGAGTGCCGCCCCGGATGCCAGCTGGGTAGGGGGAGAGGAAGGGAGGAAGGTGGGGCCTACTTCTTGTCCTGGGAGAGGAACTCGGCGCGCTCCTGCTCCATCACCAGGCGGATGACCTCCGCGCCAGTGGTGCACTTGGGAAGGCCGGAGACGAAGGACTCGGACTTCAGAAGGCGCGCCATGCAACCCATCAGGTGCAGGTGCAGCTCGATGTTCTGGCTGCACACCAGGAAGAACATGTGCACCGGCTTGCCGTCCGCGGCATTGAATTCCACGCCGTCCTTGGAGTAGCCGTAGATCACGGCCGCGCTGGAACGGAGGGTCGGAATCGGATCCCGGGGATGGGGAATGGCGATGCCGCCACCCACGCCGGTGGAAAGGACATTCTCACGCTGCAGGCACTTGTCGCGGAAGTCCTTGGTGTCCAACACCAGACCATACAGCAGACGGGCGTCGGTCAACTCCTGGATCACACCATCACGGTCCTTGCTCTTCAGATCCAGGACAATCCGGTCCTCGCTCATCACACGACTCACCGGAATGCCAATCTGGGGATGGGTGATGATGGAGGAGGAATCCTCAGACTCCAACGGACTGGCAGAGGCCGCCTCCGCAGGGAAAAACACCTTGTCAATCTGGCTGCCGTTGAAACGCCACTGGCCGCCAATCTTGGCACCCTGAATCTTGTTGTTCTCCATCATCCGCAGAATCGTGCGCTCATTCACGCGCAAATACTCCGCGAGCTCTTTCAAGGTGAGAATCATACTCGGATAAAGTAAGGTTTGAAAATGGACAGGGTATGACAAAAGGGGAAAGGAAACACAAATTTACGTAAAGATAACTCGAAAAAAATATTTTGCAAGGAGTTGAAAGAAAAAATATGACAAGTCACGACAAATAATCCCGACACCCGAAAACATCGACGCCTTCCCCACTCCCAGGAACTACCTACGGGTTCCCTAGAAGGTGCAAAAGTCATCCGTTGTCATTTTGTGGGGAACAGTCTGCCGGAAATGGGTTACGTTGTGCAAATGTCTTCGGCGTTGTCGGGAGTTGTCGTGTTTTTGCACTCCGAAAGCGCTGTTAGCCCAAGACGGTTCTTGCCTAGCCGAATGCCAACCAAAGGAGGTCGGGGCTTGTGCCCCCTGTGCCCCTGCTTTAGTACTTAGCAGATTAGTGGCTAGTGGCTAGGCTGCAAGGTGCCGCAGGCGCCCGCGCGCCGGCGCGAACGCCGGCACTGTAAGTTCCTAGCAGATTAGTGGGAGAGTGGCTAGTCTGCAAGGTGCCGCCAGCGCCCGTGCGCCTGGCGGCGGCATTTGCGGCGCACTCTGGCGCCGCTTTACGCACGCGCCGGGTAATTCCGGCGCGGGGTTTCGCCGCGCGAAACCCTGGCCGTAACTTCTTCCCTCCTCCTTCCTCCTTCCTCCTTCCTCCTTTTTTCTTATTTATGCGCTGGTTTGGTTTGTTTTTGGGTGCCATTGCGGCCTCCACGTATGGTCTGAATCCCCTTTTCGCCATGCCGATTTTTGCGGAGGGCTTTTCTCCCGAGGCCACGCTGTTGATGCGGTATTTGCCGGCGGTGGTGATTCTGGGGGGCTGGATGCTGTGCAGGGGGATTTCCTTCGCCTTGACGAAGCGGGAGGCGCTGGTGGTCTTTTCGGGTGGACTCCTCTTCGGCTGCAGTTCGCTCTTCCTCTATTTAAGCTACTTAAAGATGGACACTGGTGTGGCCTCCACGCTGCTCTTTGTCTATCCCATTATGACCGCGGTGCTTATGATGATATGCTTCCATGAGCGGATCCGCTTTGTGACAGTGGCTGCGCTGCTTCTCTCCCTGTGTGGAATCGCGTTGCTCTGCCGGAAGTCCGATGGCACTCCGGTGAGCGCCATTGGCGTGGTGCTGGCAATGCTCTCTGCTCTGACGTATGCGGTCTATTTGGTGATGAACAACATGGATATCATCCGGAAGATGCGCTCGGAGAAACTCACCTTCTATGTTTTGGCAACTGGCGCCACACTCTATTTGGTCCGACTGGCGTGTGCCGGATGGACCTTCGGACACTTCACTCCGAAGGTGGCCCTCTGCGCCGTCCTCATGGCACTGCTGCCTACCGTGATCTCCCTGGTCTGCGTCACCCTCGCTGTCCACTATATCGGCGCCACTGCCACCGCGATTCTAGGCGCCCTGGAGCCCCTCACCGCCATGACCGTCGGAGTCCTCGTCTTCCACGAGGACTTCACACTCCGCATTGCCGCCGGCATCATCCTCATCCTTGCCGCCGTCACTCTCGTCGCCCTCCGGAAACCCGCGAAAGCGTAAAATGAAAAATAGGAGGGGGTAGAATATTGTTATTCTCTTGAAGGTGCGGGAGTTTTGTAGTGCAGAGTAAATTCCTGTGCTACATTCCCTTCCATGACATGCGGAAGAGTCAAGAGCTCGTATTTTGGATTCCGTGCGCCGCAGGCATGGTGTGGGGGAGGGGAGCAGATGACGGGGTCTGTGCGGCGAGTCATTGCGGTCCTGGCGGTCTTTGTCCTTCTGGAATTGTTGTGTACAGATGCCTTTGCCGGGGAGACGAATGCGCCTTCGGGGACTGCGGGGGGATGTGGCGGGATTGACCGCGAGGTGGAGAGGCAGATTGTCGAGGCCCTTCTGGAGCTCTCTGTGGAGGTCGCCAACTCGTCGAACTGCGGTGGTGGCGGTGCGGACGGGAGCTTCTTTGCCCAGAGCCAGATGCCCGAGTTCTGCGGGGAATACGAGGTCTGTGTTCGCGTCGAGGGGAGTGTGGAGACGAAGGACTACGGCTATGACGAGGTGTTCCTGAGTGGCGTGCGGCTGTTTGGAAGCGAAGGGCGCAATGTGGACTGCGGGATGAAGAGCGCCCGCGGCTCGGCGACCATCGTGGTCCAGGGCGGAGACACGGTGACTCTCGCATACTCGACGAATGACGGACTCCACCATGTCGGGGCATACGCGCGGGTGGTCTCGGCGCGGATTGTCGGACGCCCCTCCTGCAGCTCCGGCGGCTCGCCAGGCACAGGCGGGAGCTTCGTCGGCTGCGCCGGCTTTAGCGCCTCCCTCGGACACGTGGCATCAGGACGCTCCGCGGGACTTCTCTCCTTTGAATACGATCTTCCCTGCGCGGCGATGGCTGCGCGTGCGGGACTCTCCTTGGGCTGGGCGGAAAACGATGCCTCCGTGGCGGTGTCGGGGGAAGCCGGCGGTGTTCCGGTTTCCTGGGATGCAACCGATTTCGTTTGGCGGGCGGTTGATGGCGGTGCACAGTGCGCGGATGTATCGGATCTGGCGATTCGGCGCGTTGCGGCGCCGGAGTGCGTAGTCGACTTGGCCGATGTCTCCGGTGGCTATGAGATCAGGTACTATCTGCCGGGACAGCTCCAGGATGACACGCTTACTGGAGAGCCATATCTCGTCTGGCGCATCCGGAATGCCTCCACAGAGCCGGAGGCTTTTGACAAGCTGGAGGTGTCCGAGATCCGGAATGGCAGCGCGGTCTCTGTCGCCTTGCTTGAGTATGACGCATTTACGGGGGATTGGAGTCGCACGACAGGGACGGGGGCGTCTGTTGCCTGCGAGAGGACGGGGGAGTGTGCAGAGGGTGAGGATCTCCTCCGCTTCCGAGAGATCCGGGATGCATCGGGGAATGTGGTGTCCTATAAGGCGAACCTCTGCCGGGTGTTTCCCTGGGGCGAGGAGGTCGTTGAGGAGCGCGACGGCATTGCTTCGCCGCGCGTTACCACGCATTCCTTCTACGACGACGCGGATGCCGATGGTGACAACTACGGGTTGCTGAAGCAGACGGTGTCGTTCGATGGCTCCTGGACGCGGTTCGAATACGATGCGGAGGGGCGCATTGTCCGCGAGGTCTCTCCGTGGCTGGATGCGTCTTCCGATGCGGAGAATGCGGCGTGCAAGGTGGTCGAGTGCGCATATTCGGAGGACTTTCCGCAGACGACAGAAGTCACGCGCATTGCCGGCGTGGAGGCATCTCGGACCTATTCTGGGACCTCGGAGGGAGACGGCTATGCGGATAGCCATACCATTCGCGCGGCTTTTCCCGGAGCTGCCTGGGATGCGTCGGGGAATGTGCGGAGCTTTGTACGCACTCTGAATGACCAGTCCTCGCCGTTTCATGGAACCATACTCGTGTCGGTGGAGGAGGATGGCACGGGGAGCCTCCAGAGCATCACGCCCGTGGAGGGTGGGCAGTATTCCGTGACAGTGGAAGAGGGGCGCCTGGCGGATCCCTGGCTGGAGTCCCGGCGCGTCGTCTCGGGAACCCGGACGGCAAGCGTCTGCGGTGCGGATGGCCGTGTGCTCTCCAGCTCGATCACCGACATTGAAAGCGGCATCTTCCTGTGGACAGCGGCGTACTCCTATGACTCGTTCGGACGCAGGCTCGCTGCGCAATACAGCGACGGCACCTCCGAGACGACGGAATACGGCTGCTGCGGTCCTGTGCGGACGGTCTCCCGGGATGGCACCGAGGTCCTCATGGGGTACACCGCAGAAGGGCGCCTGTCGTTCCGCACCTCCGGCGGCATCACTACTCTCTTTTCCTACGATGCGGCGGGACGCGCGATTGCAGAGACTGCTCTCGCCTCGGATGGCACGGCGCTGACCTCCACAAAAGAATACGACGAGCACGGAGACCTTACGGCGACGGTGTTTCCGGGGGGGGCGGCGCACGGAGTTTTCCCGGTCCGTCCAGGATGGGCATTGGACACAGTCGACCGTGAATCCCGATGGCGGGACCGAGGTGGTGACCTACAATCGCGACGGCAGCATTCGCTCTGAATCTGGCACGGCAGTAGTCGCCATGAGATACGTCTACGGCGTGGCAGAAGGCGGTCTTCGTACGACTCGCACGATATGGCCCGATGCCCAGGGCGGCGAGGCGGAATGGATGGAGACGACGCGGGACTTCCTCGGCAGGAGCATTGAGGTGGCTTACCCCGATGGCACGCATTCCACGACTGCCTATGACGAATACGGCCGAGTGATGTCCCGCACAAGCCCCGCGGGCCGCGTGACCCTTCGCGAGTACGACCACTCCGAATACGGTGACATCACGGCGGTGGACATGGATGGCGATGGCGAGGTCGATTTCGGGGGGCCGGATCTCGTGGAGTCCAGCCGCACACACTATGTCCTCCTTCGCGGACGCCCCGTAAAACGCGTCGAGTCCTGGCGATTCGAGGAGGCAAATGGGACTCCTGCGCTTGTGTTGCATACGGACACCGCAGTGGATGGCCTGCTCAAGGAGAGCGCATCCGGCTCTCTTGTGGCGAAGGACGAGGTCCTCTTCCGCGGAAAGTCACGGATCCTGCGCAAGGT
>CAZMWS010000096.1:0-4493 GCA_964570085.1 uncultured Lentisphaeraceae bacterium
GGCACCTTATAAACCTTCTACCTACTATCTTCTCCCTGCTACCTTGCCATAGGGGGTTCGGGGGCGGCAGCCCTCCGTCCTTTGGAGATCTTCCTGCAAAAACCGAGCTTGGAAGGCACGCGTCGTTGGCTAGGCACGCGCCGCGGAGCGGCCCAGATGCCGGCATCCGTACCGCCGCCTTGCGCGGCGGAAGAGCGCCTGCGGCACCTTGCAAGCTAATCACTAACCACTAATTGCTAAGCACTTACAACTAGCAGCGCTTTTCCGCGCCGCTCCAGGTGCGGTATTCTTCTGGGAGGAGGGAATCGAAGCGCTGGTGTTGTTTTGCGCGATATTCTTTGGTAAGGGGCTTTCGTGCGGGATAGAGTCTTTCGCCGTCGATAATCGCAATTTCGCCATCGGGGCAGAGGAAGAAGTGTTCTGGTTTGCAGTCGATGCGCCAATCCAGCGGGGTCTCCTGGATGCGATCGAGGGTCTGGTGTGCCTTCCGGAGGGCATCCAGCTTCTGCTCGCGGGTAAGCGTAATATCCTCTGGGAGTCGATCCATGGGAATGCCCTTCACTTCCAATTCCAGCATGGCGCCGCGCCGCGGGAGCAACCAGGGATTGTGACGAACGCACGCCAGGATCTCGGGAGTCCGGAAGCCGTGTTTCCGGGCGTTGTTCAATAATGCTGTCTCCCGTTCGGTATTCGTCATCGGGAGATGGAAATGGAGGAGATACCGGAAAATCGCGGCGGGCTTGGTATAGAAGTCCTGCTTCAGAAAGAGTCGACGTCCGTCGTCGAGCGTGATCATATAGGTCGCGCCGCGGGTATGCCGGCTGACGCAGTGGTCGTTGGTGAACTCCAGCAGCGCCTGCGGGGTGTCCAGATGGAGCTCCTTCAGCAACTCCGCATATTCAGGATGGATATCCAGCTTCATGGCAATCGCTCGATTGAGAAGAAAAAAGTATTCCGTTTAGAAACGAAAAAGCCCGACGGGTGAAAATCCCGACGGGCTTGCAAAATGGTCGGGGTGAGAGGATTCGAACCTCCGACTTTCACGTCCCGAACGTGACGCTCTAACCAGGCTGAGCCACACCCCGTTTATCTATTTGGAAATCGGTGTAATGTAGTGATTTTCCGTCGTTCTTCAACCCGCTCGGCCCATTTCGCCAAATGCCGCGGCGTCTCTTCTGGAGACAGGAAACGCCCCGCTGGCGTTAAGAGCCAACGGAGCGCATGTCATGCAAACCCGCATCGCACGCGGCGGAGGAGCGCCGCGTCCGCGCGGGATGCCGTTTGTTTTTTTATGCCTTCCGGAGCTGTGCGGCCTGCTCGTTCTTGTCCTGGAGGGACTTCTTGTGCCAGCGCTTGATGAAAGCGGTGGAGAGCAGTAGACTGGAGAAGGTACCGCAGCACAGACCGAAGAGCATGACCAGTGCGAAGTCCAGGATCGCGCCGCCGCCGAAGATGATGAGGGCGAAGACCGCGAAGAGGGTGGTCACGGTGGTCAGGGTGGTTCGGGAGAGCGTCGCGTTGATGGCGTGGTTGATGAGCTGGGTGTAGGTCAGCTCGGGGTGGTCCTCGGCGTCGCTGCGGACGCGATCGAAGATCACGATGGTGTTATTGAGGGAGTATCCGATGATGGTCAGGAAACCGGCGACGGTGGTCAGGGAGAGCTGTCCCTGGCAGATGAGGAAGAAGATACCGGCGGAGACGATGACGTCATGGATAACGGCGACCACGGCGGCCACACCATACATCCACTGGAAGCGGAATGCCAGGTAGAGGCACGCCAGTGCGAAGGAGAAGAGACCGGCGCGGAGGGCGTCATTGCGGAAGCGTGCGCCGACGGAGGGTCCGACCTGGTAGATGGAGGCCTGGGTGAGCTTGCACTCGGGGAAGGCCACATCCAGCTCCTGGCTGAAGACATCGGGGGTCACGCCCGCATTCAGCTTAGAGACCACGATCTCCAGCTCGGTATTGCCGGACTGGCCGCGCTTGTAGCCAACCTTGGTGTTGCTGTAGCCCTTCTTCTCCAAATACTGACGAACCGCGGCCACCTCGGGATCCACGCCGTCGCAGGAGTAGGTGAGCTGAACGCCACCGGCGAAGTCGATGCCCATCAGGTTGCCCTTGACGCCGCGCCAGAAAGAACCCACCAGGGAGATCACCACCAGCGTGATGGAGAGGATCACGGCGGGCTTCATGAGCTTCACGAAATCGAAATTGGTGTTGTGGAGGCACTTGATCTCGCGCATGGAGATGGACTTCAGCCAGTTGTTGTGGGTGAAGAGGTCGAAGATTGCGCGGGTCATGAAGAGTGCGGTGAACATGGATGCCATGACACCGAATGCCAGCGTGACGGCGAATCCCTGGACGGTACCGGAGCCGTAGATGTAGAGCATCCAGCAGGTGAGCAGGGTGGTCAGGTTGGAGTCGAAGATGGCTCCGAAGGCGCCGGAGTAACCGGCAGCGATGGAGTTGGCCACGGAGCCGCCCTTGTCCATCTCCTCGCGCATGTGCTCGAAGATCAGCACGTTGGCGTCAACGGCCATACCCACGGTCAGGATCATACCGGCGATACCAGGCATGGTGATGGTGGCCTTGAGGATGGCCATGGTACCCAGCACCAGGATGATGTTGACGATCAGGGCGATATCGGCCACCAGTCCGCAGAAGCGGTAGTAGAAGACCATGAAGAGGAGCACCACGATGGTGCCCACCAGACCGGCCAGCAGTCCGGAGTGGATGGAGTCGGCGCCCAGGGTGGGCTCGGTACCGAACTCAGAGGAGATGTCGATGGAGACCGGCAGGTTACCGGAGGAGATCACGCCCGCCAGACGCTTGGCTTCCTCAACGGAGAAGTTTCCGGTGATCTGAGCACTGCCGCCAGTGATGGCGCCATTGATGACAGGAGCGGAGTAGCAGGTGTCGTCCAGCACAATGGCCAGGCAACGGCCCACATTGGCGCCGGTCACTTCGCCGAAGGCCACCGCGCCGCGCTCATTGAAGGACATGGAAATCAGCCAGCGGCCGAATTCATCGATGGTGGCGAAGGCGGACTTGATGTCCTCGCCGCGGACGGGAGCGGGGGTGCGCTCCAGGAAGACGGTGCGGGAGACCTCCTCGCCATTGCGCTCCTCGACAATCTCCTTGCGGATCACGTCAGCGGGAGTCACGAAATTGGGGTCCGCGTCATACTGCTGGACCAGCTGGTCGCTGTTCTGGGCAACCAGGAAGAACTGGAGCTTCGCGGCGTCACGGATGGTGGCGCGCACGCCAGTCTTGTCACCCTCGTCCACGGAAGGCATGCGGATGGAGACATCGGTGGCGGTGATCGCCTTCAGCTCGGGCTCGGTGACGCCGGTCTTGTCCAGACGGTTGCGAAGAATCTCGAGGATCTGGTCGCGGACGGTCTCGGGCTGGGTATCGGAGGGCAACTTGCTCTGGTCGAAGGAGATGATGAACTCGGTTCCGCCCTGGAGGTCGAGGCCCAGGTGGAGCTTGCCGGCAGTGGCGTTGCGCAGGAAGCGCAGGACGGTCTTGTTGTTGGGGGCCTTGGTGTGGGGGACCTCCACAAAATTCGCCAAACGGATTCCGCGATGCTGTGCGAAGTCGCCGCGAGCGGCGGTCTCCAGCAGCTTGTATCCGGAGTAGGAGGCCTCGTCAGCAGGCAGGGGATTGCCATCGAAGTCCTTCTTCTGCTTGAAGTTCTCGATGCGGCGATTCAGCTCGGCCCACTCGGTGAGCGCCTGCTCGGCGGTGATGCCGGTGGCGGCCAGGGTGTCCTGGAGCTCCTCAGAGACCTTCGCATAGTCCTTGGACTCGGGGGCCTCCAGCTTCTTCTCCAACTCGCCCGCCTTCTGGGCCTTCTTCTGCAGGACCGCCACGCCCTTGGCGGCGCGACGCTGGAATTCCGTCAGGAAGTCCTTGTCCTTCATGGGGAAGATGGAGAGTCCCCAGCCGAGGACAATGGCCAGGATGATCACCCAGCGGATAATCAGGGATTTTTTCATTATGCTGTTAAGGGAATGATATTGCTTTAGAAAGTGCTCGGAAACCGGAGGGATGCGCCGACGCGCACTACTTCTTCTCCTCCTTCTCCTCCTGGCCAGGGAAGTCCTTCAGGATCTCCGCCACGGCGGCGCGGACGAAATCCACCTGGTGTCCGTCTGCGAAAGAGACGCGGACGGTCTTTTCGGCGACGGCAGTGATGGTGCCGAGGGCGCCGCTGTTCATCATGACCTTGTCCCCCGCCTTCAACTGCCGGAGCATCTCCTGCAGCTGCTTCTGCTTCTTCTGCTGGGGACGGATCATGAGGAAGTACATGAGTCCGAAGATGGGGATGAAGATAAGGAAGCTGCTCCATCCGCTTCCGGCAGGGGCGGGCTGTGCGGCGCCATTGGCGGCGGGCGCGGCGGCGGCGGCGGCCTCCTGGGCAAATATCAGTGCTTGGGGCAGAAAAGGGGTCAAGGGAGGGTCTCCAAAATGGGGGGGTACTGAAAGAA
>CAZMWS010000096.1:4503-7890 GCA_964570085.1 uncultured Lentisphaeraceae bacterium
CGCAACCCCGTAATGTAACGCGGATTACGGTGTTTACAATTCTCCCGGAGTGCGGAACGGCCCCGGTTCCGAGGGTGGTTTCGGGACCGGGGCCGATGGGATATCAGATGGGTCTTCCCGGGGGAGCTAGTTGCTGAAGGGGAAGATGGAGTTGAGGAGGATCAGGAGCAGGCAGGGGATGATGATCACCAGCATGCAGAATTCGAAGACGAACTTCCGCTTCCAGGTGCGGCCCTCCGCCACGGAGGCGCTGAACTTCTGCAGACCGATGACACCCAGCACCAGCATGGTGGTGAAGATGGCGGCGATGGGCATCATGATGTTGTTGCTCAGGAAGTCCATGGAGTCCAGGATGTCCATGTTCTTGCAGATGGGCAGGAAGCTGAGGGGCTTCACGAAGCTCAGGACGCTGTAGCCCAGGATGGTGATGATGCCCACGCCGACGATCTCGGTCATTCCGATGATGATGGAGGCCTTTCGGGTGAGCTTGAGCTCCTGTCCAATGGACTGGACGTTGGTCTCCAGCAGCGAGATTGCGGAGGTGGAGGCGGCAAAGAGCACCAGCAGGAAGAAGAGCGCGGCCAGGAATTTTCCGGCGATGGGGGAGAGGCTGGCGAAGACCTGCGGCATGGTGATGAAGACCAGTCCGGGGCCCGCGCTCTCGGCGGCCTCGGGTCCACCAAAGGCGACCACGGCGGGGATGATCATGAGGCCCGCCAGGAAGGCGGCCATGGTGTCGAAGAACTCCACGTGGCTCACGTTGGCGGCCAGGTCGTCCTCCTTACGCATATAGGAACCGTAGGTGATCATGATTCCCATGGCGATAGAGAGGGAGAAGAAGAGCTGTCCCATTGCGGCCACCACCGTCATGAAGCTGAACTTGGAGGTGTCAGGCATCAGGTAGTAGCGGAAGCCGGCGCCGGAGTTTGGCAGGAAGAAGACATACGCGCAGATGCACAGCAGCAGCACGAAGAGCGCGGGCATGCAGATCTTGTTGAAGCGCTCCACGCCCTTCTCCACGCCGAAGGCGATGACGGCGCCCATGATGGCGGCGAAGACCAGGAAGTAAAAGACGGGCTCCCAGGTGGAGGTGATGAAGTTGGTGAAGTAGTTCGCGGAATAGCTCACCGCCTTCTCACCCACCTGCACCATGTTGTCCGCCTTGAAATTCTCGACGGGGCTGACGATCATGGCCACCAAATACTTGGTGACCCATCCGCCGATGACGCAGTAGTAGGGGACGATGATGAGGGGGACGATGGCGTTGATCCAGCCACCGGCGCCAATGAAGCGGTTCAGGCCCGTCTTCTCCTGGGAGCAGAAGTGCCGGTAGGCGCCCACGGGGCCCTTTCCGGTGATGCGGCCAATATTGTTCTCGGCAACCAGCAGCGCGTATCCGAAGGTCAGGACCAGCACCAGGTAGGTCAGCAGGAAGATGCCGCCACCGTACTTCGCGGTCAAATAGGGGAAACGCCAGATATTGCCCAGACCAACCGCGGAACCCGCAGCCGCCAGGACATAACCAATTTTGCTACTGAAGCCAGAATTTTTGCCACTCATCGTAGGAGCCAGTGTGTTGTTTTCGGTTTCTTCATGCGCATCCCGGAAATGATAGCCGCCATCATCCACATATAAAAAAAAATACGGGACAGCACTACCCCCAGAACACGCGCCGGGAGAAAAGACATGGGCGGAAATGTAATCCGCTTTTCTATACTTGTCTAAAATCACCTAGTTGCGAGACACGCGCCACCCCGATATAAGGGCACAGAAACGAATCGCGCGAAGGCCCGGTTACAGACGCACTCTCCAACAAGGTGCGTCTTGAGAAGGGAGGGAAATCCAAAGGACTGGGGGCAAGCCCCCCGCACCCCCTATATAGCCCCCCCCGCACCCCCTATATAAAAAGTCTAAAACAACGCTCTCACTTCCGGCTGCAACCCGGGCACCCGTCGTTGCATTTCCGCCATGAGGGCGGGGGCGTCTTGGGTGGAGGCAGGGGTTGCGGTGGGATTGAGAATCCAGTTTGCGTGCTGTTCGCTGACGACCAGGGGACCCCGTCGGAGCCCCTTGCATCCCGCGGCCTCCAGGAGCCGTCCGGCGGAGTCGCCGGGGGGATTCCGGAAGATGCTTCCTGCGGAGGGCCCCTGGGGATTCTTTTCGCGGCGGCGAGCGGTCTCTTCCTGAATGAGCCGCAGTTCCGCCTCGGAATCGGAGGGAGTCAATTCCAGGAGTGCCTCCGTCACCATCTGGCCGTCTTTAAGAGGCGAGGTGCGGTATCCGAAGCCGCCCTCGCCCTTATGCCAAACGAGTTGTGTCCCATCCGACAGATCCACTCCGCGCCATTCCCATAGGAAATCGGAGAGCTGTCGGCCATTTGCGCCGGCATTCATGCGGACTGCGCCGCCCAGGGTACCGGGGATTCCGGAGAGTGGCGACAATCCGCCCAGGCCACGGGAAGCGGCGTAGTGTGCCAGCCGTGGGAGTGGGGTGCCTGCGGTGACGTGGAGAATATTCTTGTTTGTGCCCTCGGGCTCTGGAAGCTCCCCGGGATTCTTCCAGCGGAGGAGATTCCATCCGTCCTGGTCGGAGCCCAGGCAATTCGTGCCGTGGCCGAAGGGCATGACTGGCGCGCCCGCGGGGATCTCCCGGAGGGCCGACCGGAGGTCTTCCGTGGACTCCAGGGTCCAAAGGGCCACGCGTCCCATCCCCGTATGCAGGGAGGTCAGCTGGTGCCAGAGGCATTCGCGGCGTTCTAGCGCCATTTCCGCTCCCAGATGCAGAGGCACTCCTTCTGCTTGTCGGCAAAGAAGGTCCGCGAGGAAATCTTCGCCTCCCGGACAATCCGATATCCCGCCATGAGCTCCCGCTGTCCATCATACGCCTGGGATTCCAGAAGCGCCACGCCCGCTTCCGAGAAGGAGAAATTGGATTTCAGGGTGATCAGGAGTGTGGCGTCCAACGTCTCGTCCAGGGGGATGCCGTCCTCTTTCCAGCGCTGCAGCGCCTCCATGACATCCAGCACATCCGCGTCATCCTCCTCCAGATCCAGCTTGTCGGCGATCTCCGCCTGGGTGGCGGAGTAGATCGAGGTGCGCCCGGAGTCCTTGTAGGTATAGGAGATCCCGGAGGGCGGCAGCGTCGCGATTTCGCGGGTAATGACCTCCTGCCAGCCGGGGAGCCAATAGAGCTCCGCCTTGAACTCCATGGTGCCGTTGCGCGGGAGTGTGGGGAAGCCATCGGCGGCGTAGTCCTCCTCCTCATAGCCATTGATGCTGCGCAGGTCATCGGAGTCCTCGTAGTCCGTGAGCGCCGCCGCGAATTCATCCACTGCCACCAGGTAATCAGCGTCATCCACGGCATTGCGGCCGGTCTTCAACTGGTTGG
>CAZMWS010000097.1:0-7617 GCA_964570085.1 uncultured Lentisphaeraceae bacterium
CGAGGCGGGTCTTGGCGACGGCACCCTCGGCCTGGCGCTTGGCGATCTGGCGCTTGAGGCCCAGCTCGGCGCGCGCCTTGTCCATGTCGGCACCCAGCTTCTGGATGCGCGCGGTCTGATCGGCGATCTCATTGCGCTCGCCCTCGGTCAGATCGGCGCGCTCGCCGACGATGGTCAGGATCATCTGGACATCGCGGGAGAGGACATTGATGTTTCCGGTGGCGACGGTCTCGTTGGGATAGAGCTTCTCGACGGCGCCAACCAGGTCATTCTTGCCGAGCAAGCCATTGGCGTCGGCCAGGATGGTCTCCATTCCGCTGAGGGAGCTGCGGGAGATTCCCAGCAGAGAGGAGGTAGGCATTTCCTTGAGACGGGCGTGCTTGGCGCCCCAGCCGCTGGCGGCCTCATCGGCCTTGTCCAGTTCCAGAATCTCGTCCAGGGACGCGTTCTGGCGGAAGTCGTTCTCTTCCTGGACCAGCGCGGCCTCCTGGGACGCCAGGTCTTCAGCGGGGGCGTCCTGCGCCTGGAGGGCGAAGGTGGCCAGGGTCGTCAGGAAAATGGCGCCGAGCAAAATGCGCAGGGAACTCCGGCCTTCGTGGATTTTCTTGTGCTTAGTCATGGACTTGCAAGTCGGCCTTGGGACTTTCGCCGGTCCGGCGTCAGCCCCTCCGCCTCCGTTTGGGGTGGACGAGTGGTTCTTGTTGAGTTGAATTCAAATGAGAAATGGTCGAACCTCCCCTGCCGCAGCAGAGGAGGGCGTGTGGGGGAGCCGACGCGGCTAGCGCATTAGGGCTCCTCCCTGGGGCATGCCGCCGCCCATGTTGCCCATGGTGTTGCTGCCAGTGGCCTGGGAGGGGGGCATGAAATCGAGGTTTGGCTTGTTGGCGGGATCCATCAGCACCTGCGCGTAGGGAGTCTTGTCCAGGGGGCGGATGGTGATGGGCTCGCCCTCGGGGGCGCCGCCAGCAAAGGTCAGCTTCTGGACCTGCACCACGGGCTCGCCCTTGGCGTCAGTCCCCAGATCCAGCATCTGGTAGTATTCCACGGTCTCCTTGGCTTCTTCATCGGCGCCGTAGGAGCTACCGTAGCTGTTTCCAAGACCGCTGCTGCGTCCGGCTCCGGAGAGCATGGAGGCGGCTCCGGCGGGGGACTTCCGGAGCACGAATTCGGTGCCGGGAGTGATGTTGAAGGAGAGCTGCATGTCGCCCTGGACCTGGCTGTTCATCATGCCGCCCATCTGGCCCTGCATGCCTTGTGCGCCCATCATGCCCGGCATGCCCATGGTGCCATCCATCTGACCCTGGCCCTGCTGCATGTTGAACATGCCGCGGCGGGGATTCCGGCGGAGGTTTTCGGCCTCCTCGGCCTCCTTGATCATGTCATCCACGGTGATGCGCCGAACGGGAGCGCCGTAGATGTGGTTTCCCAGATACTGGAGGACGATGGTGTAGACGGGCTTGCGGATCTTCTCGGCGCCGGCCACAATCACGTAGGTCTCGGTGTCGTTGGAGATGGTGATGGAGTTGTTGTCCTTGTCGAAGGCGGTGAGCTTGAAGCCGTTCATCTTGGGAATCGCGGCGCCCATCTTCACGTCGACGGGGCGGGGCTCGCCGGTCACCTCCACATTGGCCTTCCAGTCCTTCGGATTGGCGGAGCCATTCTGCTTGATGCGTCGGAGAGTGACGGGGATCTCCTCCTGTTCTGCGGAGGCGACGCGGAGGAGATATGCCAGGGCGGGCTTGGACTCGGGGTCGTCCATGGCGGTGCCGGCGCGGTATTCCTCGATGTTGAGGAAGCCGTCCTGGTCGGCGTCCATCATGGCGTCAAGCGGGTATCTGTAGTGGAGGAAGGTAGTTGCCTTTTCCACCAGATCGGGGATGCCGTCCTGGTCGAGGTCGTCGGTTTCCGTGGTTTCGGGACCGATGGCTTCCTGAGTGGTGTTGCACCAGGGGCAGACATTCGCAGAGTATGGGAGAATATAGCCACACTTGGTGTTTTTACAAATAACCAGGTTGCCTCCCTCAAGCAGGCCGGTGCGGCCGGCGCCATTGGGGGAGACGGCGAGTTCCACTTTCGTCAGGGGGCTGGCGAGGATCTCGTCGATGGAGGGGAAGGTAGCCGTGTCGAGCTCCTCGACCATCTTGTCGCAACGGACGATGGTCTCGGGCTGGGTGCGCTTGTTGACATCGGCGGTCTGCTGGCTCATCTCGTCCTGAGTCTTGGAAACGATATGAAGACTCATGAGGAGCAGGAGCAGGCAAATCATGAGGATCAGCTTCTCGTAATGGCGAATGATGAAGTCCACTGTCTATCCTTCCCTGTGTTGCGTTGCTGGGGTAATGGTGCGGCTGATCGCTCCTGTCTATTCTGCCTCGGGCGCGGTGTATTCGATCAGATCCAGGGTGAGATCCGCCCGGATGGAGCGGGGCGGCCGGAAGATGAAATTGTCCTGGCGCTTGGGCTCCTCGTAGACGAGCATCGCCTCGTTGATGTTGGCCAGGCCCTGGATGCCATCCAGGCTGCTGCCCATGCCGGTGAGCCCGGAGGCGGAGCGGCTGGCGCTGCGGGAGGTCCTGGAGGAGCGGGAGGAGCTGCCGGAGAGTCCGGAGTTCTTGGAGCTGCGGCGGCTTTCGCGGGTGGAGGAGGCGGAGGCCTTTTCGGTGCGGCGGCTGGAACGGCTGGAGGACATCCCGCCCATGCCATTCAGGGAGTTGTTGGAGGCGCCGGGCTTCTTGGCATCCAGCTGCTGGCGGCGCACCAGTGCGATCTGGGAGTATTCCGCGGTGGGATCGCCGATATTCTCGTCCTCGAGTTCGACGGCGCGCAGGAAGAAGAGCATGTGCCGATCCTGGAGGAGGTCATTGATCAGCTTCTGGAGGACGGCGGGGCTGGCGTAGAAGGAGAGAGTGATGGGGGTGATGGTGTATCCATCGGCCTCCTCGACCTGGAGGGAGCGGGGGAAATCCAGGTCTTCGACGCGCTTCACGCCGGCCTTTCCCAGGTGCCGGATGAGCTCCTCGTAGATGGCGGCCTGCCGGAAGACGGGGAGGAAGTCTGCGCTGGTGAGGGTGGTGTTGTCCTGGTTGAGTTCGGCCAGCTTGCCGCCGAGAGTCATTCCGCAGTCGAGCTTATAGGTCTTCAGGGCGAGAGTCGTGATCTGGCTCAGCTTCTGGTCGAGCATCTCCTGTGCGCGGGAGGGATTCGGGGGGAGTTCGGGGCGGATGGCGAAGCGCTGATAGAGATCCTGGCGGTTCTTGCGGACCACCTCCTCCGCGATCTCCTGGTTGCGCTCGGCCTGCAGCACATTCTCCAGGACACCGCTGCCATTCTTGCTGAGCTTCCAGCCGTCCTTGTTCACCTTGTCGAACCAGGCCTCCTGCTCCTCAATCTCCTTGATGGTCTTCTGGTATTCGTTGCGGTTCTTCACCGTGTCGGCGAGGAGGAGGCCCAGTAGCACCAGGAATACCAGAGCGCAGAGAAGGATTCCCCAATGTTTTTTGATGATATTCATTGCCGTTGGAAGGGAGGATAGGGTTTGAAGGTCTTTTCCTTGTGTGGCGTCCCGTGCGCTGTGTTAGAGGCTCATGCCGCCGCTGCGGGCGCCGAGGGAGCCGTTGCTGCTGGCCTCGTTCCAGGGATACGCCTCAAGCTCCGCATTGAACTTCACCTGGATCTGGAAGTCCACGCCATTCTCCAGGATTTCGTTCTTCTGGCGTCCGGTGATGGTGGTGTAGCCCTCTTCATTGCTGAAGAGCTGGGACTTCTTCAGGTTGCGCAGGAAGAGCAGTTCGCCGGCCTGATCCAAGTGGTTGTCGTCCTGCTGGCGGACGATCTCGTTGCCCTCTTCGTCCAGCATGGGCTCCTCATCCTCCACTTCCTCCTCGGTCTTTTCGGGGATTTCGAAGGGATACTTCGGTTCGGGAGCCAGCTCGGGGTCGCGGGCGAAGGTCGCGTTGTGGGAAGTGATGGTGTGTGCCTCGATCTCCAGGCCGCCGATGGCGGTGAGGGAGGGCAGGTTGGAGCCGGAGCCGGAGCCCATCATGTCGTCCATGCCGCCCAAGCTCATCATGTCAGTGCTGCTGCCCATGTTGCCGAGGCTGAACATGTCGTTCATGCCACCGCTGTTCTCGGCGCTCTCCTCTTCCACGATACTGGTCTGCTCGACCTGCTGCACATCGCCGAAGATGGGGCGGATGCTGTCAATCCAGACCTTGTCGGGGCGTGCGCGGAAGATCTCCTCCAGGACGAGGGGCCACTGCGCGCGCTGCATGAGGAAGGCGGAGAGCTCGGTGACCTGTGACTGTGCGCTGTCCACATTTCCGAGGGCGCCCTTCAGGTCGTTGTAGGCGGGCTCGAACTTTCCGCGGGGGGTCTGGTAGGCGCCCAGCTGGGTCTTGGTCTCGTCCACGGCGCGGCGCATGCTGGTGTCGATGAGGAAGAACATGACCAGCAGAGTGAACATGGAGGCCACGAAATAGGGCTTCTTGTAGAAGAGGGACTGCTGCTGCGCCACCTCGCGGGGCAGCAGGTTGATTTCGACGGGGCAGGTCTGGGAGTAGCGCAACGCCAGGCCCACCACTTCGCTGAAGGTATGCGCCACCTCGGAGAGCCGCTGCTTGTCAATAGAGGGATCCAGCTGGATGCAGCCGAGGGGATTGAAATATTCCACGGGCAGGCCGAACTTCTCGGCGAAGAACTGGTCGCAATAGCTGAGGATGGTGGTGCCGCCGGTCAGGTAGATCTTCACGGGATCGCTGCCGTGCTGCTGGCTCTTGTAGATCGCGATGGATCGCGCGATTTCGCCGTGGATTCGGCGCATGACATTCCGGACGATCTTGGAGACGTCGGAGCTGGCCTCGGCGCCATTCTCGTCACCCTCGTCCGTGCGCGCCACATATCCGTGGCGGCGCTTGAATTCCTCGGCCTCGGGCTGTCCGATGGAGAATTTTCGGGCGATCTGCTGGGTGATGGAGTGTCCCGCAATGGGGATGGTACGCGCGTAGAAGCGGTTTCCTTCCAGGAAGAGGAGGTTCGTGGTGCGCCCGCCAATGGAGATCAGCATCACGCAGCCGTCGGCGCCCAGGCCATTGGCGCGGGCGGCGTTGTAGCAGGCCACCTGCGCCACATCGACCAGCTGGGGAGCCAGACCCACGCGGCGGACTGCCTGGACAATCTGCTCGACGATGTCCTTCTTGACCACCACGGAGAGCATGTCCACGGTGTCCTGGTTCTCGTCATCGCCGGCGATGAGCTGGAAGTCCATGCTCACTTCGTCCTGGGCGAAGGGGAGGTTTCGGGTGGCCTCGAACTGGGCCAGCTGCCGTAGCTGCTTGCGGTCGTTGTTCAGGTTGTTCAGCTGGCTGAAACGGATCAGCGCAGTCTGGCCGGAGATGGACAACATGGTCCGCTGAGTGTGGATGTTGGCCTCCAGCAACATCTGGCGGAGCACACCCTCAATCACGCGAATGCGGTTCTCCTCAGAGAGCTCTTCCTCATATTCGCGGTGGGCGAAGGTGATCATCCGCATGCCGCCGGTCTGGTCGAACTCGAATTCGCTCAGCTTGATGGCGGCCGCGCCAATGTCAACGGTCAGGAATCTTTCGTTTTTGGCCATTTCTCTAAGGGGTCCGTGGGGAGTCTCTGCCCCGGGAAAAGGGAGGGGTCAGGCAGGGGCTTCGAACTTCACGTAAAGGGGAGGAAAACAGTGTTAGGCGCTAACATACTTTTTTTTCTCTGCAATTCAAGCCACGAGGACCTTTTTTTTGGGCAGGAGGGGAATTTTCAGGAAGGAAAGGCGGGGTTTGCTGGCGAAGAGCCGGTTTTGCACTTTCGCAATTTTGCGAAAATGCCGCGGGGAGAATCCGGGAAAGTCCGGGTGTTTTGGGAGAAAAAAGAAGAGGCGCCCCGTTGTGATGCGGGACGCCTCGTTCGGCTTGGGAGCGCCGCCCTGGTTTGTTTTGGCGGCGCGGGCTATTGAATCATGTGATGTATTAGGACGCGGAGTAGTTGGGGGCGTCCTTCTGCATGATGACGTTGTGGGGGTGTGCCTCCTGGAGGCCTGCGGCGCTGACTCTCCAGAAGCGTGCGTGCTGCTGGAGTTCGGGGATGGTCCGTGCGCCGAGGTAACCCAGCGAGAAGCGGAGTCCGCCGGCGTACTGGTTGACCACGTCTCCCACGGAGCCGCGGAAGGGGATCATTCCCTCGATGCCCTGGGGCACCAGGCGGCTCTCGGCGGTTTCGGCGGAGACGCCGTAGCGTTCGCGGGAGCCCTTTCCGTGGCGCATGGCATCCAGGGAGCCCATTCCGCGGTAGATCACGTAGGTGCGTCCCTGGTGGAGGATGCGTTCGCCGGGGCATTCCTCGGTGCCGGCCAGGGCGGAGCCCATCATGACATTGCTGGCGCCCACGGCAAGCGCCTTCGCGATGTCGCCGGAGTGTGCGATGCCGCCGTCGGCGATGATGGGGATTTCGTCTCCCACTGCCTTGTAGGCGTTGTAGATGGCGGTGAGCTGGGGGATTCCGACGCCGGCGACCACGCGGGTGGTGCAGATGGAGCCGGGGCCGATGCCGACCTTCACGGCGTCTGCGCCGCACTCGAGCATGGCGCGGGCGCCTTCTTCGGTGCAGACATTTCCGGCGATGACATCGACCTGGGGATACTGGCGCTTGATCTCGCGGACGGTCTCCATCACATTCTTGGAGTGGCCGTGTGCGGAGTCCACCACCAGGGCGTCGGTGCCTACGCTCACCAGGGCGTCGATGCGCTCGGCGTCGTAGATGCCCACGGCGGCGGCGACGCGGAGACGGTGCTGGCTGTCGCGGTTGTAATTGGGCTCCATCTTGTCGATGAGGGTGCGCACATCCTGGAGGCTGTAGAGTCCGGCCAGGCGGCCCTCGTCGTCAACCAGGGGAAGCTTGCCCACCTTGTTCTTCAGCATGATCTCCAGCGCCTGGGTCATGTCGGTGCCCTTGGGGGCGGTGACCAGGTTGGTGGTCATGACGGACTCGACGGGGACGTCGTAGTTGGTCATGAACTTCTGGTCGCGGTGGGTGAACAGACCGCAGAGGCGGCCCTCCTCGTCGAGGATGGGGAAGCCGTTGAACTTATAGTCCTTGCTGGCGCGCTCGGCGATGATCTCGTAGACCTTCTGTCCCTTGTGGAAAGTGACAGGGTTTTCGATGATGCCGTTGAGGTAGTGTTTGACGGCTGCGGCCTCGGCGGCCTGTCGGGCGGGGGTGAGGTTCTTGTGGATCACGCCGATGCCGCCCAGCTTCGCCATGGCGATGGCCATCTTGTGCTCGGTCACCGTGTCCATTGCGGCGGAGATGAAGGGCACATTCAGACCGATATTGCGGCTGAACTTGGAGACGGTGGATGCCTCGCCGGGGAGGAAATCCGCATAATAGACTTCCATGGAGACGTCGTTGAAGGTCAACGCCTCATGGGGGAAGGACTCCATAAATTCGGCAATGTGCTCGTTCACCATAGGGGAAATTCCTCTTGCTGGGGGTGGATGTTCTGACCCGGGCTCCGCGACCCGCCTTCAGGCGGTGACGCTGGAAAAATTCCCTTTCGGGCCATTGCCACCATACTATAATGGCGGGAGGGCGGGTTTT
>CAZMWS010000098.1:0-7585 GCA_964570085.1 uncultured Lentisphaeraceae bacterium
ATAAGCTAGCCACTAACCACTAATTGCTAAGTACTTAGCGCATCGCGCGGCGCTACGCTACGCGCGTGGTCCGCTTGCGCCCTGGAGGCCGTCCATGCATTCCAGGACGACGGCGGTTCTGCAGGGGAGGTATACGGATAGGAAGCGGTATTCTCCCTGTGGGGCGCAGTTATAGAAGTGTTGTCCGGGCTGGATCCGTCCAAAGCCGTCGTAGGGCTTTGCGTCGGAATCCAGGACGAGTGCGTATTCGTTTCCCTGGCAAGGCAGTTTCAGGTCCTGATAGGATTGTGTGGGGTGGAAATTGAAAGCCAGGAGGAGTCCATCGCGTTCGAAGACGATGAGGTGTCGTTCCTGGTCCACCAGACGATATTCCGGGGTCGTCCGGAAGAAGTGCGGGTGTCTGCGGAGCAACTCGATCATTGCGTGATCGAAAGCCAGGAGGCTGGAGAATCGGAGATTCGGGTCGTCCGCCAGATCCCAGCGGCGGCGTGCGTGGTCGTAGGACCACCCGTTGCCCTCGCGGGGGAAATCCAGCCACTCGGGGTGTCCGAACTCATTGCCCATGAAATTCAGGTATCCGCTCTTGGCGGTGGTGGCGGTGACCAGCCGCGCCATCTTGTGGAGGGCGATCCCGCGGTCCACCAGGAGATTCTGACTTTGGCGGTCCATTGCCTGATACATGGCGTTGCCGAGGCAGCGGAAGAGGAAGGTCTGTCCTCCCACCAGGGCCTGGTCGTGGCATTCCACGTAGGAGAGCGTCTGCTCCTCCTTCCGGCAATTGGTCAGCTCGTACCAGAGCGCGCCCATATCCCAGTATTCGTCGGGGCGATCCAGGAGCTTGAACCACAGATCGGTGATGCCCATGGCAAGGCGATAGTCGAAGCCGATGCCGCCCTCCTGGACGGAGAGCGCCAGTCCCGGCATCCCGGAAATATCCTCGGCGATGGTGATTGCGGGGCGACCGAGCTGGTGGCAGAGCTCGTTTGCCATGGTAAGATACGCCACGGAATCCCAGTCCACATTCGGACCGAAGTAGTCCTGGTATCCCTGGAAGGGGTGTCCCAGACCGTGGTCGAAATAGAGCATGCTGGTGACACCGTCGAACCGGAAGCCATCCAAGTGGAATTCCTCGAGCCAATAGCGGCAATTCGAGAGGAGGAATCGCGCCACCTGTGGCTTCCCGTAGTTGAAGCAATAGGAGTTCCAGGCGGGGTGTTCGCCGCGAGGGCCGTCGTGGAAGAACTGGTCCCGGCGACCACAGAGATTGCCCAGGCCCTCCAGCTCGTTCTTCACGGCGTGGGAGTGCACCAGATCCATGACCACGCGAATGCCCATGCCATGGGCGGCATCCACCAGCGCCTTCAGGTCCTCGGGGGAGCCGAAGAGCTCCTCGGGGGCGAAGAAATTCGCCACGTGGTAACCGAAAGAAGCGTAGTAGGGATGCTGCGCCACCGCCATCAGCTGCAGACAGGTGTATCCCTCTTTGGCGATGCGCGGGAGAGTCTTTTCGGTGAATTCCCGGTAGGTGCCCACCCGGGGCTCCTCCTGCGCAATGCCCACGTGCGCCTCATAGACCAGCATCTGCGGCGCGGGACGGAAGTCGTCGTGCTGCCAGGAATACTCGCGGGTCTCCTCACGCACCACGGCGTTGAAAAGCACATTGCCATTCCCCTGGACCTCCCGGCGCACCTGCGAGGCCGCCGTGGGGAGACGCCAGCCCTGTCCACCAGGCCACTCCACGAAGAGCTGGCAGCTCTGCCCCTCCTGCATCAGCTCGCCGGGAATCTCCGCCTGCCAGTCCTCCGTGCCGGGCACGGGATGCAGCTCGAACCACGGCGAGGATGTCCACTGGTTGAACTCGCCCAGCAGGCATGCGGCGGTGGCATTCGGGAGCCACTCCCGGAAGCGCCAGGTGCCATTGGGGAGTCGATGGAAGCCATAGGTCTCGTGCCAGTCCGCGGCCTCCCGGAGGGTCTTCACTCCCCGGAAATCCAGCAACTGGCTGCGGCGCTGCGCCACGAACTCCTGCCGCTCCCGATAGACCTCCCGGAAGGGCTCCAGCCAGGGATCCCGGAAGAGCGCAGGTGCGACGGCGCCTTCGCCGTCAACAACAGCCGCGTCGGCGGTCTCCGGACGCAGCGCGCCGGAGTCCACCGTGTTGGCGGTCGTGGGGTTCTTGTCTTCCTGGGGGAGTGCCATGGGGAGGGAGGGAAGGGATTCGAGGGCTTTGGAGTGCGGCTAGTTCGCCTGCCACTCCACCAGCTTCCGGTTGAGCATCTTCTCGTAGAGATCGATGTATGCCTGTGCGGTCTGGTGATGGTTGAAGCGCGCCTTGCTCTCCACCATGATCCGGCGGATCTCGCGCTCGCGCACCTCACGGGGCTGGGACCAGAAGTTCATCGACTGGTCGATGGCCCAGAAGAGTCCGCTATTATCGAAGTTCTTGAAGACGAAGCCATTGCCGGTATGGGCGTGGACATCCAGATCAGTGACGGTATCGTGGAGGCCGCCGGTGTCGTGGACCAAAGGCAGGCTTCCGTAGATGGGCGCGGTCATCTGGGGCAATCCGCAGGGCTCGTAGCTGGAGGGCATCAGGATGAAATCGGATGCCGCGTATCCCTGCTTGGAGAGCGCCTTGTCGAAGGAGAGGACCGCCACCAGGCTATGGAACTTATGCTGATCCGCGATGGAGCGGAAGACATTCTGGTAGGGGCCATCCGCCACAAACGCGAACTGGATCTGCTGATCCCAGTACTTGTGGATGACATCGTAGAGAATATTCGAGAGCAGCTGCGGGCCCTTCTGGATGGGATCCAGGCGGCTGGGCCAGAAGAAGAGCGGCGCATCGGGATTCACCTGCAACCCCAGCTTCTTCTGGAACTCCGCCTTGATCTTCCGCTTCGCCTCGGCATGGGTCTCCGGGGTGTAGTGGATCGACAGCTCGGGATCCACCGCGGGATCGTCATCCGGATCCGGCGCATTCAGGATACCCGTCGCCACGCCAGCGTAGTATTTGTTGGCGATCTCGTTGCGGATATACTGTGGGATGAATCCGATGCGGCCATCCACGATCTCCTTCAGGAAAGTGGGGGAGACCGTATTGATGAAGTGGCTGGCGAAGATGCCGGAGGTCAGGAAGTCGACCTGGTTGGAGGAGCGGCTCTCCTCGTAGGAGTATGGCGGGCGCTCGAAGTAGAGATTGTGCCAGAAGAAGGCGGCGTCAATGCCGGCGTCCTCGATGCACTCCATGGTGGTCTTCTGGGTATGGATATTGTGGACCGTGAAGAGGCTGGGGATATGCATCCGGCGCGCGAATGCGGGCAGAAGGCCGGTCATCCAATCATTGCAGTGGATCAGATCCGGCTGCAATTCGGGGATGGTGTGGTTGATGACCTCGCGCTGGAAGGCCAGGCTGATGCGCTGGGAGCGGATGGGGTCGCTGGAGTAGACACGCTCGCGGTAGTTGAAGATGTAGTCCTTCGCGAAATGGACGCGCTCCTCGGGCATGGCGCTGGAGAGCTGCTGACGGCGCTTCTCGTAGTGGTCCAGGCGATTGGGATCAATGTGGTAGAGCTTCCGGTAGAAGGGCAGCGCCACATGAACATCCGCGCCCATGTTATAGAGGGCGGAGACCAGCGAGGCCGAGACATCCGCCAGGCCGCCCGCCTTGGAGGAGTAGCTCACCGACTGGTTCGTCAAGTCGCTATACTGGTTGGTGCCCAGGCCGTTGTTCAGGATCTCCTGGGGCAGGTAGGTGATCTCCGGGGTCACCACCAAAATCTTCGGGCGGTTCGGCGCAAGCTGCTCCCCGTCCTCACGATGAAGGACCTGGACATCCGACTTGGTGTCCATCAGCTCCTCGGCGCTCTTCGTGGGTACCAGCCTGGGAGCGGAATTCTCTTTGGTCATGGCTATGCTGTCTCCGGTTGCTGAATTTCAGGGGAACGGAAGAAAAGGAAAGGGGGGATTCGCACGCTCCCGGAATCCGCCGGACGCCACTACAGGCGCCAGGGGGACGGAAGCGAGGAAAGGAATAGACTATGCCTCCGGGACGTCCAGGACGTTGTTCCGGGTGCCGTAGTCGTTGGAGGACTCCTGGGGATTGGTGGGATCCAAAATCCACTGTCCATCCACAACCAGCTTGTACTCGTAGCGGCCGGGCTTCAACAGCAGGCACACCGCGTATTCGCCATTGCCCGTCTTGTCGGTCAATGCGCGGTCCTCGGGGGCCCACTCATTGAAGGTGCCCGCCACGAAGACCTGGTGTCCGGGCTCGCCCTGGTAGCGGAAGGTGACCCGGCGGCCGCGGGGCTGGCCCGCACGCGGATTCTTCCGGACAACACGCTTCTTCACACTCTTGGCTGCGGATTCGCTCTTCTCAGTCATGATGGTATGCTCCTCTCCCTACAAAAAGACGGGAGGCTGCGGACTCTCTCTCTCCGCCCTCGCCGGGCGAAATACAAGCCCTGTCAATAAAAACGCAAGGAAAATGGCTCGGAATTCCTGCCGCCGAAAAATAGACCATACCGGCCCCTCCCGGCGACAACGCGGGGTACTATAATGCGTAAAGCACGGTCTCCAAACAGGAAACCGCCTTTCATAAAATTCTCATATTCCTGCGTGAGGAGCCCCCACGGCGGATCATCAGATATCTTGACATCCCACTGCGCACAACAGATATATGACATAAATGCGCAACGGCGTTATTTGGAAAAAACTGTTTGGTAAAATTGTCAGATTTTGTCAAGATTCGTCACTTTTCTACCGATTGTGTTGTCCCGCGTCGGGGTCTCTTGTCCAATCCCAAGAGGGGTGCCAGGAGAGCGTGAGCGCAGAGGAGTCCGGCAGTTGCGGTGACAGTGACAAGGGATCCCATGGGCCGTCGTTCTCCGGGGCTTTCGGCCTCTGCCTGGCAGAGGAGCGGGAGTTCCCGGGAGGCGACGCAGGGGAAGTCCAGTGGGACGTTTTCGCGTCGGAGGGCCTTTCGGAGGATTCGTGCCAGTGGGCTCCCGCTGGTCTTTTCCAGAGTGGTGATTTCCAGCTGTGTGGGATCGGTGAGATTGGCGGCGCCCAGACTGGTGACCACGGAGATTCCGCGAGAACGGCATTCCTTCAGCAGGGCGAGCTTCGCCGCGCGGTCATCCACGGCATCCAGGACACCGCTCCAGGGACGTTCTTCCAGCAGCGCAGGGATATTCTCGGGGGTCAATCGCGCAGGGAACTCCGCCAGCGACACATCGGGATTGATATCGCGCAAGCGCGCCGTGATCACGGCGGTCTTGGGGCGTCCCAGGGTGCTATGGAGTGCGGGGAGCTGCCGGTTCAGATTGCTGGCATGGACCTCATCGAAGTCCGCCAGTCCCAGGGTCCCCACACCACTGCGACAAAGCGCCTCCGCCGCCCAGGAGCCCACGCCGCCCAGTCCACACACCAGGATCCGCGCCTGCGCGAGACGCGCCAGCGCCTCCTCGCCGACCATCAGTCCGAGACGGGAGAGATCGAGTGCCATGGGGAAATGGGGATCCTTTGGAAATAAAAAAGGGGACGGAGAGTGATAATTTGGTTCTCCAGCAGCTAGAGGGGGGATTAGTGCTGGGAACGGGCTCTCCGTCCCCAAATGGGGGGGAATCGGGAAGGATTTTGTCCCCTTCCTGATTGACAACTGCCTAACTATAACGAGAAAAGCCGATTTTACAAGCAAAAGGATTTGCCTGCAAAACCGGCCTTCTGTTAGCGTATCAGCGCTTTACTCGTGTTCCAGAGTGAGGGTCTGGGTGGGTGCATCGCAGACCTCGCTGGGTCCGAAATACTGGATGGGGCCGGGATAGCGGAATTCCACGCCCTTCGCCCACTTGTCGCGGTTGGCGGCGAGGGTCTGGAAGGGCTTGGCATCCAGCTCCACCAGCGCCTTCTTGATGACGGGCACGTCCTTGCCGTGGCGGCGCTCCATGTTCATCATCATGGTCAGCGGGATGCCGCCGGCCACCCACTGGTCCATGGGCTTGGAGATATTGCGGCAGGAGGCCATGTAGCCGGTCTTGCCGGAGGCGATCAGCGCGCTGGCGGTGAAGCCCAGGGAGTAGCAGTAGTTCGCGTCGAAGTTGGAGGGCGCGGCGCAGCGGCCCTCGTAGCCGAAGAAGTGGCACTGGCTGGAGAACTTCAGCTTCTTGCCCTCGGCGGCATTCAGCGCCTTGATGTTGGCGGCGATCATCTCGGCGAGCATCTTCTCGGTCTCGATCTTGGAGACCTGCACATTGCCGTGGGGGTCACGGTCGCCCACCAGCTGCGCCTTGATGGCGGCGGGAAGGGGCTGGAAGGCCTCCTTGTGGGCGGGAGTCAGGCGCGCCTCGACGAAGGCGACCTTCGCATCCAGATCGGGCAGCGCATCGAACTCGGACTGGTTCTTGGCGAGCAGGTCGTTGAGCTCGGCGATGAGGGTCTGGATCTCGGGGATGAACTCGATGAGTCCCTCGGGGATCAGCACAACGCCGAAGTTCATGGAGTTCTCGGCGCGCTCCACCACGATGGCGGTGAGCTGGTCGACGATCTGCTTCAGGGAGAGCTTCTTCGCCTGGACTTCCTCGGAGACGATGCACGCCTGGGGATGGGTCTGCAGGGCGCACTCCAGGGCGATGTGGGAGGCGGAACGGCCCATGAGCTTGATGAAGTGCCAGTACTTCCGGGCGCTGTTGGCGTCGCGCATGATGTTTCCGATGAGCTCGGAGTAGACCTTGGTGGCGGTGTCAAAGCCGAAGGAGACCTCAATCCAGGCATTCTTCAGGTCGCCATCGATGGTCTTGGGGCAGCCAATCACCTGCACGCCCGCCTTCTGGGCAACCAGATACTGCGCCAGGGCGCAGGCGTTGGTGTTGGAGTCGTCACCGCCGATGATCACGATGGCGGTGATGCCGTTGCGCTTGCAGGTGGCCATGACCTTCTGGAACTGCTCCTCGGTCTCCAGCTTGGTACGACCACTGCAGATCATGTCGAAACCACCGGTGTTGCGGTAGCTGTCGATGATCTCGTCGGTCAGCAGGATGTGCTTGTCGTCGATGAGTCCGGAGGGACCGCCCAGGAAGCCGAAGAGCTGGTTCTTCGCATTCAGCTTCTTCAGACCGTCGTAGAGGCCGGCAATCACGTTGTGTCCACCGGGGGCCTGTCCACCAGAGAGGATCACGCCCGCGCAGATGGGAGTCGTCTCACGGGGAGCGCCGGCCACGAAGTCGATGGCGGGCAGACCGTAGGTGTCCGGGAAGAGCTTCTGGATGGCCTCCTGGTCAGCCACGGAATGGGTGGGAGCACCCAGCTTCGCAACCGCAAAAGGACCATTCTCCTCCAAAATCTTCGGAAGACGGGGCTGGTAGGCGGCACGCGCTTTCTGCAACGGGGAAATTTCAGACATGTTCAAGAAGACTCCTTCAGGATGGGAATTCCTGGCCTAAAAAAGGCCACACATTACGACACAAACACGGGTTGACGGAACAGGGGCTTAATATAGCCCCGGTCACACCGTCCCCCCACGCATAAAAAAAGGAGGAAGGAGGAAGGAGGAAGTGTGGTCGCTCCGCGGGAATTCCGCGGCTTG
>CAZMWS010000099.1:0-7579 GCA_964570085.1 uncultured Lentisphaeraceae bacterium
CCAGGCACGCCGCAGCGTCCAGGCCGACTTCGAGAGCCACCCCGATACCCAGACCGCACTCCTGCTGGCCTTTCTGGGGGACTCCTCCGGCCGACGCCTCCTGGCACAGGAGTTCGCCACAGGGACCGCCTCTCCCGCCCGCGCACGACTGCTCCTGCAGGCCCTCGCCATCATCGGCACCCCCGCCACGCCACTGCTATCCGGACTCCCCGCCGCCAAAGACCTCCCGGCACTCCTTCCCGGACTGCTGACATGCCTGGCGCACTGGCCCGGCACCGAGGCAGTCCCCCTGCTGGAACGCCTCCTGGCAGAACTCCCCGCCACCCAGCCGCACAATCCGGAGGGACCCCATACCGACGAACACTGCCGCGAAATCCTGGTGGCGCGGGTCCTGGCCGCCTGCGCCCCAAACCACGAGGAGGCCCTCCGCGTCCTGGAAGCCGCCCGCGACGAATGGCCCCTGGCACTGGCACTCCCCGCACTCTCTTTCCTCTCCCATAAACCCGCAACCCACGAAAAACCATGAAGACCATCGCCGTCATCCCCGCTCGCTACGGCAGCACACGCTTCCCCGCTAAGCCCCTGGCACTCATCGCCGGAAAGCCCATGATCCAGTGGACCTACGAATCCACCCAGAAATGCGCAGACTTCCAGGAGGTCCTGGTGGCCACCGACGACGAACGCATCCGCTCCGCCGTGGAGGCCTTCGGCGGCATCGCCGTCATGACCAGCCCCGACTGCCGAAGCGGCAGCGACCGCATCTGGGAGGCCATCCAGGGACGCGACGCGGACCTCATCGTGAATGTGCAGGGTGACGAGCCACTCATCCCCGCCACCGTCCTCCACCAGCTGGTGCAGCAGATGCAGGAATCCGGCGCCGATATGGGCACCGTGGCAGTCCCCTTCAGCGTCACCGGACGGGATCCCGCCGATCCCAACGCAGTGAAGGTAGTCGTGGACACGCGCAATCTTGCGCTATATTTTTCCCGCGCTCCCATCCCCTTCCAGAGAGTGGGCGGCACCCCCGCGGAACCCCTCCTCCACTGGGGACTCTACGCATACCGCCGCGAATTCCTCCAGAAATTCGTCTCCTGGCCTACCGGCACCCTGGAGGCCTGCGAAAAGCTGGAACAGCTGCGCGCCCTGGAAAATGGCGCGAAGATCTGCGTGCTGACCACCCGGGAGCAGTCCGCCGACGTGGATGTGCCCGAAGACATCCAGCGCGTGGAGGAGCTCGTGAAAGCGAAGGGACTCCTCTAGCCCGGCACCGCCCCGCAAATCCCACACCCCTTTCCTATCCCCAATGACACACCTCGCTTCCTTCTCCATCCTCCCCAACGGACTCCCCGTGGGACCCGGAAATCCCCTGCTGGTCATCGCCGGACCCTGCGTGGCAGAATCCCTGGAGGTCTGCCGGGAAATCGCCGGCACCGCCCTGGAGGCCTGCCGCTCCCTGGATCTGCCATACGTCTTCAAGGCATCCTTCGACAAGGCGAACCGCACCAGCATCAACTCCTTCCGAGGCCCCGGATTGGCCGCCGGCCTGGAAATCCTCCGGAAGATCCGCGAGGAGTTCCAGGTGCCCGTCATCACCGATGTCCACGAACCCGCGCAGTGCGCCGAGGCCGCAAAGGTGGTGGATATGCTCCAGATTCCCGCCTTCCTCTGCCGGCAGACCGATCTTCTGGCCGCCGCCGCCGCCACCGGCAAGCCCGTCAATGTGAAGAAGGGACAATTCCTGGCGCCGGAAGACATGCGCGGCGTGGTGGGAAAACTGGAGGCATCCGGAAATCCCCGCATCCTGCTCACCGACCGCGGCACTACCTTCGGATACCATAATCTGGTGGTCGATATGCGCGGACTGGCCGTCATGCGCTCCCTGGGATGCCCCGTGGTCTTCGATGCCACACACTCCGTGCAACTCCCCGGAGGAAACGGCACCTCCTCCGGCGGAAACCGCGAATTCGTCCCCGTCCTCGCACGCGCCGCATGCGCCGTGGGCATTGACGGACTCTTCCTGGAGACTCACCCCCGCCCCGAAGAGGCCCTCTCCGACGGCGCGAACTCCCTGCGGCTCTCCGACCTGAAGGACCTGCTCGCCATCATGAAGGAAATCCACGCCATCTGCCCATGAAGACCCTCTCCACCCTCAAATTCCAAAAGGCCGGCATCACCCCCGAAGACGCCGCCCGGAAAATCCGACTGGTGGCCATGGACATCGATGGCGTCCTCACCGACGGGCGCATCGGATACACCGGCACCCCCGACGAAATCAAGTTCTTCCATGTCCGCGATGGCTCCGGCATCACCATGCTCCGACGCGCCGGATTCCTGGTGGGCGCGATCTCCGGACGACGCAGCCGCGCAAACCAGACCCGCGCCGCAGAGCTGAAGCTGGATTTCCTGGTGGAGGAATGCTGGAACAAAACCCAGAGCCTCTATCACGTGGCACAGGAACGAAAACTCTCCCTGGAGCAATGCCTCTTCGTGGGCGATGACCTCATTGACGGCTGGGCGATGTCCGCCGCCGGCGTGGGAATCGCCGTGGGCGATGCCTCCCCGGAGGTCCTTCCCGCCGCCGACCTGCAGACCACTGCCCTGGGAGGACAGGGCGCTATCCGCGAAATCGCCGAGTGGCTCCTGAAACTCCAGGGACGCTGGGAAGAGCAGCTGCAGCACTATCATATCCCCGGACACGGCCCAGCACCCGAACTGCCTTGAAAGCCCTCGCTATATTCATTCTGCTGACCGCGGCCACGATGCTTGCCTCCGCCGCCCCCATGGGCCTGGATAACCTGGACCAGGTGGAGCTCAATGGCTTCCAGACCAACGGCGCATTCCTCCTGGACCACGGAAAGTCCCCCGAGGAGGTCCGCTGGCGCATCCAGGGCGACAAGGCGAAGATCCAGACGCCGCTCTATCTCCTGGAGGGCTTCCGCATGAGCCTCCAGGGACAGCCCGGCGGACTGGGCGACTATACCCTGGAAAGCCCACAGTGCTCCTACGACCACCAGCTCCAGCAGGTCCGCGGAAATGGCCCCATCCGCTTCCAGGGACAGGATGGACTGCAGATCTCCGGAATCGGCTTCGACTTCTACCTGGATTCCCGCGAGACCCCGCCACGGCTCGTCCTCCGCGAAATGGCACGCGTCTCCTTCCCACTCCATGCACTCCAGGACGCACGAAATACCTCCCCTCACGGAGACACAACGCTCTCCCAATAGCCCCACGATCCCCATGACGAGAAGCACCCTCGCATCCCTTATACTACTGCTCCTGACACTGGCACTCCCCGCCAGCCTCAAGGCACAGGAGACCCCCACAGCCCCCGAAACGACCAACACCCCCGTCTCCGGAACCGTCACCATCGCCGCCGACCGCATGGAATTCGTCCTGCGGAAGACCGCCAGCCTGGAAGGCAATGTGGAGGTGGTCTTCACCCCCCAGGGCGAGACCCTCGAGCAATTCAAGAAGCAGGTCCAGGGCGACGATGTGCGGGTCATTCTCAATGCCGACCGCATGACGGTGCTCTTCCCCGAAGCCGAAGAGGGCTCCAGCCGCCCCCAGAAGATCCAGGCCTTCGGAAAGGTGCGCATCCATACGCCGGACGGCAAGAGCGCCACCGGCGACCAGGGACTCTGGGATCTTGCCGGCGGCAGCGCCATCATCCTGGAAGGCGACTGCACGGTCCTGGCAGACGGACGAGTCCTCACTTCCTCACGGATCACCTACGACCTGAAGGAAAACCGCTTCCAGGCCGCACGCGCCGTCCTCACACTCCCCGTGGAGTCCTCCCCCGCAGCCGCGGATCCCGCACAATTGCTCACCCCCGCCGCCAAGGAATAAGGATGCCTCCCGCCATGCCAAACGCCACCAACGAAACGCCGCTTTTGCAGGCGGAGCATCTCCGGAAGGTCTATTCCGGCAGAAGCGTGGTCCAGGATGTCTCCCTGGAGGTGAAGCCCGGCGAGGTCGTGGGACTCCTGGGCCCCAACGGCGCCGGAAAAACCACCAGCTTCTACATGATCGTGGGAATGATCCCCCCCGACGGCGGAACCATCCGCTTCCGCGGCGAGGATGTCTCCCGGCTCCCCATGTATAAGCGCGCCCGCCTGGGCATGGGATACCTGGCCCAGGAGCCCTCCATCTTCCGGCGACTCACCGTCCGCGAAAATGTGGAGGCGGTCCTCCAGACGCTGGATCTCACCGCCGCGCAACGCAAGGAGCGCCTGGAGGAACTCCTGGAGGAGCTGCAGCTCACGCACCTGGCCGACCAGAAGGCCCTCACGCTCTCCGGCGGCGAACGCCGACGACTGGAAATCACCCGCGCCATGGCCACCTCACCCGATTTCCTCATGCTCGACGAGCCCTTCGGCGGCGTGGACCCCAAGAACGTCTTCGAGGTCCAGAAGATCATCGCCACTCTCCGCGACCGCGGGCTGGGTATCCTCATCACCGACCATAATGTCCGCGAGACCCTCGCAATCGTGGACCGCGCTTACCTTATCTGCTCCGGCGAAATCCTCTTCTCCGGCACCGGAGACGCATTGGTCCATGACGAGAAGGCCCAGAAGGTCTACCTGGGACCCTCCTTCAATCCCGCATAAAAAAGACTCCGCAAAAGAAACCGGAGAAATCGGCGCTTTCGGCGGGAACATCCCCGCCACCGCACAGGTCATTTCCACCGTACGCGACAGCAGGCAGAAACGCCCCGCACGACTTTCCCCTTCCACACGACGGAGGAGCCACCCAAATGGCGGCTCACATCCCTCCGTCCTCACCGCAGTTCCGACCAAGGAGGTTGCAATATCCATGGAACTTATTCTCACTGGAAAACATCTGGAAATCGCGGATGAAGACCGCGCCCTCGCCCAGAAACTGGCAGACAAACTTTCCGGCGACTACGTCAAGCTCTCCTCCCTCCGTATGGTCCTGGGCAGCGAGCGCGGACTGAAGAGCTGCGAGGCACTCCTCAATGGCAACAACGTGAACCTCAATGCCTCCGCAAAGGCCGATACCACCCCCGCCGCCATCGCCGCAGTCTACGACAAGCTGGACAAGCAAATGCGCCGGTATCTGACCAAGATCCAGGATCGCTCCGTCACCGGAAACCCCGCCCTCAAGGAAAAGATCTGGGCTAGCGCAGATCTCATGGAAGACGGCGCCGACGACGAGGAGATCTTCCACTAGGGGAAAAACATCCGCGGGGGAATCCTGTAAAAAAATCCTCCCCCGCGGATCCCCCACAAACCACCCCGCTCCCCGGAGAACTCACCCCTCCGGCGGGCGGGGATTTTTGCCCTCTTACTACCTCCCCCTACCCCACAGGACGCCAGCCATGCCCCAGCAGCCCCTCCCGCTCATCGTCAAACCGCCCCAGGGAACGCCCTCCTACCGCCCAAAGTGGGATGACTACTTCATGAAGCTCGCTATGCTGGCTAGCGAACGCGCCACCTGCCCCAGAATGCACTGCGGCTGCGTGCTGGTCAAAGACCACCACGTGCTCTCCACCGGATACAACGGCTCCCTCCCCGGAACCGCACACTGCTACGACGACGGATGCCTGGTGGTGGACAACCACTGCGTGCGCACCAACCACGCCGAAATCAACGCCATCTGCCAGGCCGCACGACACGGCATGGCACTGGAGGGCGCCACCGCATACGTGACCAATCTCCCCTGCACCTCCTGCGCAAAGGCGCTCATCGCCGTGGGAGTGGTCCGGGTGGTCGTCTTCTCCAGCTACCACGATTCCCTGGCAGAACACTTCTTCCAGGAATGCCACGTGGAACTCTGCCGACTCCCCATGCCGGAGCCCGTCATACACTATGACCTGAAAAACTATCCCTCCGCAAAGCCCTTCCAGGACGAGGAAGAACACAAATAACCCCCCTCCTCGCCTCGCCAGAGAACAGGCAGCTATTTCCCCTCTGCGCGGCTCTTCTCCAAAAGCTCGGAAGCCAGCTCCACGCAGACAAGACAGGGCGTCTTCGACTCGCCCTTGATCTCCCGGCACGTCAAGGCACCCGCGCGCTCCCGAAAGGCCCCACGGATCTCCTCACGGCGCTCCTCCGGCGCCAACAACAGCGCGGCGTGCAAGGCACCACAGATGCCCTCCGGCGCACGGCCGCCGCCACAACTCCGCAACTCCTCCGCCAAAATCGGCCGATTGGCGCCCAATGCCACCGATTGCGCGCAGTTGTAGGGATGTCCCGGCAAAGTGAAGTACTTTCCTGCCTCGCTCATGATTGCTCTCACTCCTATTGACTGACACGATCCCGCTTCCGCTAGAACCATGGAATTCTTCGATACACACACCCACTTCCCCGACGAATCCACGCCGGAGGAACAGGAAACCATCCTCCTGGAGGCCCGCCAGGCCGGAGTCACACACCTGCTCCTGGCAGGGACCTGTCTGGCGGACATGCCGCACTACCTGGAGGTCGTCGCGGCACATCCCGGAATTTATACCAGCGTGGGCGTTCACCCGGAATGCTGCGCCAATTTTTCCGGCGACGACGCACAGATGGCGATGCTCTCGGAGTGGTGCGACCACCCCGGCGTGATCGCCGTCGGCGAAATCGGCCTGGATGCACACTACACGGAGACCACCCTGGATCAACAGAAGGACTGCTTCCGGAAGATGCTCCTGCTGGCACGCGAAAAGAATCTCCCCGTGGTCATTCACTGCCGAGAGGCATTCCAGGAGTGCTTCCCCATCGTGGAGGAACTCCTCCCGAAAGACCACCCCATACAGGTCCATAGCTTCGCCGACGGCCCCCAGGAAATGGAGCAATGGCTCACCCATAACGCCTGCTTCTCCTACAACGGAATGGTCACTTTCAAGAAGGCAGAAAATATCCGCGAGACCCTGAGACTGGTCCCACTGGATCGACTCCTCCTGGAAACCGATGCACCATACCTGGCACCCGTTCCACACCGCGGGACACCAAACGCATCGAAGTATATCCCCATCATCGCACAGCGAATCGCCGAAGAACGAAACCTCACCCTGGAAGAAATCGCCACCCTCACCACCCAAAACGCCAAACGATTCTTCCGAATTCCATAAAATTCCACGCTCCCACGCACCATTGCCCCCAAAAGGTATTCGGGGGGTGCGGGGGGCTATTCCACACCCGCTACCCAAAAGATATTCGAGGGGGTGCGGGGGGCTATTCCACGCCCGCTACCCAAAAGGTATTCGGAGGGTGCGGGGGGCTATTCCACACCCGCTACCCAAAAGATATTCGGGGGGCGCGGGGGGCGCAAGCCCCTCCGTCCTTTGGATTTCCCTGCCTTGTAAGGTGCCACCCCCGCTTTGCTAGGTAGAAGGGGGCGGGTAGTAGGTAGTAGGTTTACAAGGTGCCGCACGCGCCCCTCCGTCTACCGGCGATACGGTACCGGCTTTTTGGTCGCACCGCGGCGCGTGCTTTCCAACGACGCGTGCTTTCCAAGGCGCGTTTTTTACAGGAAGATCTCCAAAGGACGGAGGGCTGCCGCCCCCGACCCCCCGCCTATTTCCATTCCGCCGCAAGGAAACTGCGGCGGTACCAGTACCGCGCCCTTTTGCTACCAC